>CAYXPO010000093.1:0-11573 GCA_964466925.1 uncultured Nitrospirales bacterium | reverse complement strand
GGTTGGAATGGCCCTCAGCTTTTCAATCTTCGCGGAGACTGCGGACATGATGTCGTTATGGTATCAACAACCCGCCACTGTCTGGACAGAGGCCTCCCCCGTGGGCAATGGACGGTTGGGCGGCATGGTGTTCGGCGGCGCGCAACAGGAGCGCATCCAACTCAACGAGATTAGCCTGTGGTCCGGCGGCCCGCAGGACGCCGACAACCCGGAGGCGCTTGCGGCCCTCCCGGAAATTCGGCGCCTGCTTGCGGAAGGGAAGTATGAAGAAGCTGAAAAACTCACCATCGCCAAGATGGTGTGCAAGGGGGCGGGTTCCGGCCACGGCGCGGGCGCGAAAGTGCCCTTTGGTTGCTATCAAACCCTCGGTGACCTGTGGTTCTCCTTCGATCTTCCGGAAAAAGACCCGAAGAACTATCGCCGTGAATTGAATCTGGATACCGCCATGGCGCGAACCACGTTCCAGACAAAAGGCGTTGCCTTCACCCGCGAAATCTTCGCCAGCGCCCCGGACCAGGTTTTGGTGGCGCGGTTCACCAGCGATGCCCCCGGAAAAATCTCTTTCGCGGTGCGGCTGGACCGCGACCGCCGCAACGCCTCCGATGAATGGAAAAATGGCTCCTCCATCGCACCGCAAACCGGGCCGGACACGCCGCCGGAATGGGAAGGCCGCACGGAGGGGAAGAATCAACTCTGGATGCATGGCCGATTGTGGAATGACCAAGGCATGCAGTTCGATGCCTTGTTGCGAATACTTCCGGAAGGCGGGGAAATAAGCGGTGAAGGCAACAGCCTGCAGGTCAGGAATGCCAATGCCGTGACCGTGCTCTTCACCGCCGCAACGGATTATCGCGGCGGAAATCCCCGCGCGCGCTGCACGCAATGGCTGGATGCGGCGGCGGAAAAATCCTATGACGACTTGCGCAAACGCCATGTGGAGGACTATCAGGCGCTCTTTCATCGAGTGGAATTGAATCTGGGAGAAACCGCCAACACACAACCCGCCGACGACCGCCTGAAGGCCTTGCGGGAAGGCGGGAATGACGCTCTGTTGTTGACTCAATATTTCCAGTTTGGCCGCTACTTGTTGATCTCCAGTTCGCGTCCCGGGGGGCTGCCTGCGAACCTTCAGGGGCTCTGGTGCGATCATTTTCAATCCCCCTGGAACTCCGATTATCATCACAACATCAATGATCAAATGAATTATTGGCCCGCGGAAATCACCAACCTCTCCGAATGCCACACCCCCTTTCTCGAATTCATTGACTCCTTGCGGGTTCCCGGACGGAAGACCGCCCAAGTGCATTATGGCGCGAAGGGATGGGTGGTGCATACCATCTCCAATGTGTGGGGATTCACCTCGCCGGGGGAGCATCCCGGCTGGGGGCAATTCTCCGCCGCGGGGGCATGGCTCTGCCAGCATCTCTGGGAACACTACGCCTTCAATCCGGACCTGAAATACCTTGCCTGGGCTTATCCCATCATGAAAGAGTCGGCGGAGTTCTATCTGGATTCCCTGGTGGAAGAAAAACAACACGGATGGCTGGTCACCAGCCCGTCCAATTCGCCGGAGAATAAATTCCGCACGGCGGACGGGCAAACCGCCAATGTGTGCATGGGGCCCACGATGGACGAACAGATTCTGCGCAATCTGTTCACCAACTGCATCGAAGCCGGAAAACTTTTGGGAACGGACGAAGACTTCCGGGGAACGTTGGAACAGGCCCGCGCGCGCCTCGCGCCGACGCGCATTGGAAAGCACGGCCAGATCATGGAATGGCTGGAAGACTTCGATGAACCCGAACCCGGCCACCGGCACATGTCGCCGTTGTTTGGACTCCACCCCGGCAATGAAATCACGCCCCAAGGCACGCCCGGCCTGGCTCAGGCCGCGCGCACCACGCTGCAGCGCCGGTTAAGTCATGGCGGAGGCCATACCGGTTGGAGCCGCGCCTGGATCGTCAACTTCTTTGCGCGTCTCGAAGAGGGGGACAGCGCCCATGCGCATTTGGTGGCGTTATTGGCAAAATCCACCTTGCCCAATCTTTTTGACAATCATCCGCCCTTCCAGATTGATGGGAATTTCGGCGGGACGGCGGGCATCGCCGAAATGTTGCTGCAAAGCCATGCCGGGGAAATCCGTTTGCTGCCCGCCCTGCCCGGCGCATGGCCCAAGGGCTATGTTAAAGGGCTGTGCGCGCGCGGCGGATTTGTGGTGGATATTGAATGGGACCAGGGCGTGCTCCACAAAGCGGCCCTGCATGCCAAACACGATGCGCCGTGCACGTTGCGCACATCCATTCCCATTCGCATTCTCTGTGATGGAACCGAAGTCGCCTTGCAACGCCCCGAAACGGCGGTGGCGGCATTTTCGAGTCAGGCCGGAAAAGCGTATTTGATCCAGCCTTTGCAGTAAAATCCGCGTATGACGACCGAACTTCGCATAGAGGCGTTCACCATGCCCGCCGCGGCCGTGGGGCCGGAAAATCCCCTGCCGCCGCTGTATCCCAAATCCGTCGTGCCTTCCATCACGGTGGACGACAATGTGCCTGAGTCGGTGCGCCGGTATATCGGCGTGGGCTGCGGCGATGGCGTGCTGCCTTACCGCATGCAGGACGGTTATTCCCGCCAGCGGAAAGAACGCACTTTTCGGGTGGCGGTGATGGAGAATGAATGCCTTCGCGCCATGTTTCTGCTCGAATACGGCGGACGTCTCTGGTCGCTTTTTCACAAACCCTCCCAACGCGAACTGCTCGACTGTAATCCCGTGTTTCAGCCGGGGAATCTGGCGGTGCGCAATGCGTGGTTCAGCGGCGGTGTGGAATGGAACATTGGAATTCCAGGCCACAGCCCTCTGACCTGTTCTCCGATCTTCGCCGCGCAGGTGCAAGCCTGCAATGAGGAACCCATTTTACGCCTGTTTGAATATGAACGCGGACGGGGCGTTCCTTTTCAGATTGATTTTACACTGCCTGCGGGATCTCCCTGGCTGTTCGCGCACGTGCGCATCCTAAACCCGCACGATGCCGCCATTCCGATGTATTGGTGGTCGAATATTGCTGTGCCGGAAACAGACGGCACGCGTGTCATGGTACCCGCCTCGGTGGCGTATCATTGCGGCCCATCGGCCCGCCTGCAGCGCCTGCCCATTCCTCAATGCTGGGACACGGACGTCACCCGGCCCGCGAATCTGTATCACTCCTCGGATTTTTTCTATGACATTCACAGCGAGGACCGGCCTTGGATCGCCGCCCTCGATGGCGAGGGGCGCGGATTGGTGCAAACCTCGACCATGCGCCAGCGCGGGCGGAAATTGTTTGTTTGGGGCAGGAATCCGGGGGGGCGCCGCTGGCAGGAATTCCTTTCCGCGCCGGGGCATGCCTATATGGAAATCCAGGCGGGCCTGGCCCGCACGCAGTATGAATGCCTGCCCATGCCGCCCCACCAGGAGTGGCGCTGGCTGGAAGCCTATGGGTTGCTGGAGGCCGATCCTTCGATTGTGCAGGGAACGAATTGGGATCGCGCGGTGCAACATGTTAATGAACGTCTCGATGGGATGCTTTCCGAATATCATCTGGAGATTATCGAACAAGCCCAGCGGCCCAATCTCAATGTGATGCCGCAGACCCTCCTGCATCGCGGTTCGGGGTGGGGCGCGCTGGAAAGCCTCCGCCGCGCCTACAGGGGCGAACCGTTTCTGGCCCCCAAAGCCCTGCCGTTTCTTGAGGCGCCGCTCACCGAAGACCAAGCCCCTTGGCTCGCTTTGCTGGAACGGGGGGAATTGCCCTATCGAACGGTGCAGACGGAACCGGGCGCCTACATGACGCAACGGGAATGGCGGGTACTTCTCGATCGGGCGCTTCTTGACGGCCGCGGGGATCATTGGTTCTCCTGGTTTCACCTGGGCGTGATGAAATACGCGGAAGCGGACTACGGCGGCGCGAAGGAAGCCTGGAACAGATCGCTTCAACGGGAATATTCCGCATGGGCCTTGCGCAATCTGGCCTGCCTCGCCCGCGATGCCGGAGACACTGCGCGGGCCGCCGAACTGTGGCGCGAAGCGCAACAGGCTTTGCCGAACCTGATTCCCCTGACACTCGAAAGCGTGGAAGCGCTGTTGGCCTCAAACCGCGCGGGGGAGGCTTTGCATCTATGTGAATCCGCACCCTTCACGCACCCTCGATTGGACTTCCTCCGTGCGCGTGCTCATTTCGCCCTCGAACATTTTGATCGTGTCGAGCAGTATCTTCTGAGCCACCCTGAAATTCCGGACATGCGCGAAGGCGAAGTCTCGTTGAGTGATCTCTGGTGTGCGCTGCACGAACAGCGGCTCGCGCGGCGGGAGCAACGGCCTGTTGACGACGTGCTGCGCCGCCGGGTGCGCGATACGTTTCCGCCGCCCCCGGATATTGATTTCAGGATGAATGAGTAAGGCGGTTCAGGGTTGTTGGGCACGGGAGCCTTCATCAAGAAGGCTGTCAGGACTTGCGGACGTGGGTTCGGCGTTGCCGGGGGCGATGCGCGCTTGAACCCAATATTCATAGAACACCTGAACCGTCTGCGGCCCTTGGCATCCATGACCGGGGATTTCGCGTGTGGCCACCGCCTCAAAATCATCATAGGTGGTTTCCTGTTGCCACGAACCCAGTGCCACGGTGGTTTCCGGAAGCGCTTTCTCGCGCCGGAACACTTGATACTCCACGGACCCGGCCAAGGGTGTCCAGATGACTTGAACGCGGTCTGTGAATGCGCCGTCGCTGGCGGTGACGCCTGTGGGCGCGGAGGGCGGGTTCGCCACACGGGGATCGGTTCCATCGGCCACTTCCCGGCCGTCGGGCCGTCCGTCTTCATCCGTATCGGACGCGTAGGGATTAGTGAGCCATTCCGTGGCCTCAACAAGATCCGTCAACCCATCGTCATCGGCATCCAAATCGAGGTAATTGGGGATGGTGTCGTTGTCCGCATCACCCAACCCCTCTGTGAGGTCCGCAAGGGTGTCTCCGTCGGAGTCCAAGTCAAGGAAGTTGGGGATAGTGTCGGTATCCGGGTCCTCCATGCCTTCCACGCTATCGGGTATGCCATCCCCGTCGGAGTCCAGGTCGAGGAAATTAGGGAGGCTGTCTTCATCGGGGTCGCCGGTGCCTTCTACCGCGTCCGGAATCCCGTCTCCGTCGGAGTCGTCATCCCGCGCGTTGATGATGCCGTCGTCATCCGGGTCTTCCGCGCCGTCTTCGGCGTCGGGAATGCCGTCATTGTCGGTGTCGTTGCTGTAGGGATTGGTGTTGTATTGCATTTCGAGGGTGTCGGGCCAGGTGTCGTCATCGGAATCCAAATCCAGGAAATTAGGACTGCCGTCTTCGTCGGGATCCTCCGTGCCTTCCACGCTGTCCGGAATCCCGTCGCCATCGGAGTCGTCGTCCAAGGCATTGTAGCGGCCGTCGGAGTCGGGATCGTCATCGCCTTCCACGGCATCGGGAATGCCATCCGCATCGGAGTCCGGATCCAGGAAATTGGGGATGCCGTCTTCATCGGGGTCGCCGGTGCCTTCCACCGCGTCCGGAATCCCGTCTCCGTCGGAGTCGTCATCCCGCGCATTGATGATACGGTCGTTATCCGGGTCTTCCGCGCCGTCTTCGGCGTCTGGGATGCCATCCTTGTCCGTGTCGGCGCTGTAGGGATTGGTTCTGTATTGCAGTTCGAGGGCATCGGACCAAGTGTCATTATCGGAGTCGAGATCGAGGAAATTGGGGAGGGTGTCGTTGTCGGGATCGTCGAGTCCTTCGATTTGATCGGGAATCCCGTCGCCATCGGAGTCGAGATCGAGGAAATTTGGGAGGGTGTCGTTGTCGGGATCGTCGAGTCCTTCGATTTGATCGGGAATCCCGTCGCCATCCGAGTCCACATCAACGTAATTGCCTGCGCCATCCGTGTCGGGGTCGTCCGTGCCCTCGATTTTGTCGGGGATGCCATCGTTATCGGAGTCCGGATCAAGGAAATTGGGAATCCTATCACGGTCCGTATCCCAATTCCTTTCGATTCTATCGGGGATGCCGTCATTATCCGAATCCAAATCCAGGAAATTGGGAATACCGTCTTCGTCCGCGTCCTGCATCCCTTCAATTTTGTCCGGAATGCTGTCTCCGTCGGAGTCCGGGTCGAGCGGATTAATCAGGCCGTCATTGTCCGGATCCTCGAACCCTTCCACATTATCCGGCAGGCCGTCGTCATCGGAATCCTTCAAATACGGATTTGTATGATAAACATTGGCTTCATCCGAATCACTGAGTGTGTCATCGTCGGAATCGGTATCGAGATAATTGGGGATACCGTCATTGTCGGCATCGTCCGTGGTTTCTTGGATGTCAGGAATTCCGTCACCATCGGAATCGGTGTCAAGATAGTTGGGGATGCCGTCCCTGTCCGGGTCCTCCGCGCCCTCCTCCTTGTCCGGGATGCCGTCGTTGTCCGAATCGCGGTCCACCAGGTTGGGCAGCCCGTCCCCATCGGTGTCCGCCGTGCCTTCATCGGTGTCCGGCAAGCCGTCGCCATCGGTGTCGCCTGCGGTCATGACCGGCAGCCATTCCGCCTTGTCGCCGGTGCGGTTGTGATGGTGCAGCAAAAGCAATCCCAGCGGCCCGCCGGGGGTGCAATCCCCGAAAGCGCCATCCTCGCATTCGAGCACGCCCGCCGCGTAATACCCTTTCCCGTCGAAATGCACCGGCAGCGTGGAACCATCGAGATCGGGAACCATGGGCGGGCCGGGGGCGCCATCGCGGAAGTCCAAGCCGGGATGCGCGGGATCGTACAGGATGTTGCGTCTTTCCGTGGGAACCAGAACCGGTGGCGCCTGATCGATGGATTCGGAGTCATCCAGACTGGACAGGGATTCGACCCGGAACGCAAAGCTGGAATCTTCCTCGGTCAGGCCGATATCCCGGACGCGCAGAGGCAGGATCATGACGCTGGTCATGAACGGAACCGTATTGCGGGCATCCGCCGCGTAGTAGTTGATCAGGCCTTGGTCCAGATCGAGGGCGCCGAAATTGTCCAGCCGCGCGGTGAATACATCCGCGTTGGGGCCGCCTTCGGTTTCACTGGCCTTATGATGAAAATTCCTCAGGCGGAATTCGGTGAAGCCGTCCTTGTTGGTGTCAATGTAGATGTTAAATGCAGGCCAGTGCGGAGAAAACCAGTTGCCCTGCGTGGCGATGGCGATATAGATCGTGGCGTCCTGAAAGCGCAGTCCGGAGGCAAGGCAATCCGCATAGTCGCTTGACGCGCCAATGTAGAGAATGTCGGCTCCGTTCTTGATCCCGGTGGAACTGGTTTCATCCGGGCTGTAACACAGCAACGCGAAGGCGCTCACCAGGGATTGCTCCGAAAGGGGAAAGGGACCGGGAGTGATGAGAGACTGTCCCTGCAAGGGGACCGCCGTATCCGTTGCCGTGCGCACATCCAGCAGGTCCACGCCGGCGTGCATGTCCGATACGGGCCGGATCGCGCCGTAAAACGGTACGCGCAAGGGGGTGTCCGCTTTCTGTTCCGGGGTCAGCAGGACATACCCGGACACTTCGCTGATCCAATACCGTGCATAGCTGCCAAAGGCTTCCTGGGCGGCGGGGTCGCGGGAATGCTGCATGGAAGCCGCATCCGCCTGTAAGTGCAGGGTTACGTCCGCGTAGGCTCCGGGAGCGATAGGTCCCGTGGATGCTGGATACAGGGAGATGGCAATGCCTGGGATTTCCGTCAATCCGTCCACGGCGGCGCTGCAACTCACGGTGTCCGCGCCTTTATTCAGCACCCGGACGGTTCTGGTTTCCATTTCTTGGCCTGCGGCTTCCCGGGTTTGAAATGTCACGCTGACCGCCTCCGGCGCATCGGCGTCAAAGGCGATGATTTCCTGCCGGGTGGAAAGGTTGATTTGGGCGCGCCCCGCGCCCGCGCGCGCCGGCGCGCACCGGGGCTCCCCATAATTCTTGGCGGAGTATACATTGGCCGCGTTGTTCATGAGCAGCGCTTTAAGTTCCGCCGTGGACCACTCCGGATGCTGCTGCCGCAACAGGGCCATGGCGCCCGCGATGTGCGGGGCGGCCATCGAGGTGCCGCTCATATCACGGTAAAGTGTGGACGGACTGATCGCATGCGCCGCCGCGGATCGGATGGCGCGTCCAGGTGCGGAGAGGTCGGGTTTGAGGAAGAGGAACCCGCCGCCGCTTCCACAGGGGCCCCGCGAAGAAAAATTGGCGATTCTGTCCGGAGACAAATCCGAATACGCCGGGTCCAGGTCTTCCGAGGCGGCCACGCTGATGACGCTCGCCGCGGAAGCGGGTGTGCCGGCGGAGAAATAGGTGTCCCAGGAGTTTCCCGCCGAGGCCACAATGATGATCCCTGCGGCCACGGCATTGCCGCAGGCCAGGGCGTCCGGCGAGTCGGCGGCGCCAAACGGTTCGCCGAAGGACATGTTCAGCACGTCGAGATGATCGGAAAAATCGCCGTCGGCATTGGGGTCCAGCGCCCATTCGAGGGCGGGCAGCACCAAGTCGCTGCCCCCGCTGGTGCCGAAAATTTTCAGGGCATACAGGCTGGCCTGCGGCGCCACACCCGGGCCTATCTTCATAGTGGAAAAAGGCGTGGTCTCCGAGTAGGGGCCGGAATACACCGCCCCATACGATGTAACGCCAAACCCGGCCACGGTGCCCGCCACGTGGGTGCCATGCCCATTCTTATCCATGGGGTCCGGGTCCGGCATGGGCGTGTCGTTAAACGGGTCGCTCGAGTCATAATTGTCCCCGCAAAAATCATAGCCGCCCACGACCTTCGCGGTCGGAAAGGGAATATCGCCCAGAACCGTGGGATCATTGGCTTGATACTCTTGACTAGACCCCGTTCCGCCGAAGTCCGGATGGACATAGTCAATCCCCGTGTCCACAATGCCCACGGAAATGTTCTGCCCGGTGAGGGGCAATCCGGGATAATTCCACACCGGCGGCGCCCCGAGAAACGGCACACTGGTGGAATTGTGCAGCCGCACCGAATTCAAACGATGTACCGCGCGCACACCGGGCCAATGGGCTACCTGCGTCACCTGCTCCGGGGCCAGGCACAGGGCCACCCCGTTGAACACCCGCTGGACGCGAAACAACGGCTGGCGCAGACCTGATTTCGCGTCAAAACGGTTTAACAGCGCCTGTTGCGCCGTCTCGATCCGGTCTAACTGCTTTTGGGTGGCCCGGACCGGATCCGCTTTTTCCCACAGGGCCTCCGCATAGACTTGGGCCACAGGCGGATCGTCGAGTTCCACAATAACCCGGATGGGGGAATTCGGGGCCGCATAGCCCCAAACAGCCCACGCCCACACAAAAAGAATGATCCACCCTGGTTTATTCATGCGTTAATTACCTGTATATAGCACCAATCGTTTCATTCAAGTCACTTGCAGAGAAATTATACCCGCAATTCATACATAAAGACACCCATCCGCCGGGAATCATTCCACTGGACCGGATGGCACCGGCAATTTGCCTTGGGACCGCTCTTCCAGCCAAAATGCAGGGCATGACCGGGGTTATGCGACATAGCCTGTACGCTGCGCTGCTAGGGACGCTGTTTCTGGCGGTTCCAGCGTCCATGGCGCAGGAACAGCTCGATACGATTCTGGAGCGCGGTTATATCGCGCATTGGCTGGTCTGCGGGCCGTTTGACTCGGACAGGGAAGGCGGCATTGCCGGGGCGCTTGAACGGGGGGAGGCGCCGCTGGGGCAAAAAGACTTCATGGAGCCGATCAAAGGCATTGCCCAAATGCGCCCGCAACATTTGGTGAAGGTGAAGAAAGACAAGGGGGAGGCCATCTGGCAGCAGGCGGGCGCGGCGGATTACTCGCTCAACCTCGCCCCGTTTTTCCCTGATGCGGACGAAGGGGTGGCCTATGCCGCATTTTACGCGCAAACCTCCGATGAACGCACCGTGTTTATGGATATGCAAAGCCCCTTGGGCGCGCGGGCCTGGATGAATGGATTCCCGGTGCGGGACGTGCACGGGGGCCCCGTGGCC
Organism: uncultured Nitrospirales bacterium; assembly: GCA_964466925.1. Classification (GTDB taxonomy): domain Bacteria; phylum Hydrogenedentota; class Hydrogenedentia; order Hydrogenedentales; family CAILVY01; genus CAILVY01. Next base: position 1,523 of record CAYXPO010000093.1, on the reverse strand, counting down.
TCGATGGGCGTGGACCGGTTCACGGTCACCTTTCGCCCGGGTATGAATCTTTTCGTATGTGAAGTGCCGGGCATGGCATTCGAGGCGCTGGCCAAGGCCGCGAAAATCAGCGTGAACGAACTCGGCACGCGGGTCTTCGTGAACCGTCCGATGCTGAAGGGGGTGAGCGGGTATGAACTTGCGGTGCGCCTGTACTCCGCACAACCGCTGGGTGATTTGTTCTATGTGCCGCGCCTGGAAAATGCGGGAACCTTTTCCGGAAACGCGAATGATGTGCGGCAGGATGCGTGGCTGACCTTTTTCAATCCGGCCAACAAAATCGCGCCGCCGGTGGATGTGGTGGTTACCACCAACGATCCGGTGAACCCGGTTGTGCGGCGCATCACCGGCATCAAGCCCGGGGACGCCTGGAAGGAACGGATTCCCGTGCCGGTGGGGGCCACGCCCGCCGGATTGACCCTTCCCGTGAAGGTCAGCTTGATGGCCAAAGACGCGTCCGGTCAGGAAGTGAACGCGGTGTTCGCATGGAATCTTTCGGTCATGGAACGGGCGCGGGGGGGGGTGGTGTATGTGGTGAGCGGTCAACGTTATGCATCCGAGCCGGATCGCGCCGAAGCGGTGCGGATGGAGGCGCGGGTGGCTTCGTTGCGCCGTCAATGGATGCTCATGGAACAGGAAGCGGAGTATGGGATTGATCTGGGCACGGCGCAACAATGGCAGGCGGCTCTAAGCGCGTATCCGGAATATCTGAACGTGCTCCAGAAGGCGGGAGAACACGCGGGCGCATTGGCCGCGTATGCCACCCCGGACGAACGTCTCGTGGGCGGTGAAGTAATTGCGCGGAACCTGGCCTATGGAATTTGCGCCGCACGGGATTGGCTGGCTGTCACGCGGCCCGTGTATTGTCCCTGGGATATGCCGGGCATCGCGCCGCAAACGCCCCAGTTGCTCAGCCGCGCGGGATTGGAAGGGCTTATCAGCAATGTGCCGGTGCTCGGATTGCCTCCCTTGTTCCGCCAGGAGGCCTTGAACGGCGCGCAGGTGTTTCACCGCCGCAAACAGGCCTGCCCCGGCCCGTCCAATCTCGATGAACTGCGGCAGATGGCGGCTTTGCAACGGCGCGAATTATTGGATTGGGGCATTGCTTCGGATGTGCTGGTACTGGAGAGTGTCATCACGCCGCCGGAGCCGTTTCTCATGGGCGCTTCCCGTGAATTGGCGCAATCGTATCCCGCGCTGAAACTGCAGGGCAGCGGCGGAAATTCCTTCCTGTCCGATTTGGCGCGCCTTGATTCCAAGAGCGCGGAGAATGTTTTGGACAGCGGACGTGTACTGACGGCGCGCCAACCCGGCGCGGTACTGGCCCAGCCCGATCTCAAACGCGCCCACGCCCTTACGGAAAATCGCCTGTTGATCGCCGAGCGGTTCGCGTCGGTGGCGGCATTGCTCGGTGCGGATTATCCGGATACCGCCCTAGACCGTGCATGGCGGCAACTCCTGTATTGGAGCGCCCCAGATCGGTT
>CAYXPO010000092.1:0-11621 GCA_964466925.1 uncultured Nitrospirales bacterium | reverse complement strand
TGAATTAGCGGGTTGTGCAGGGATTTGTTTGGATTTCAGAGTTTGGCACGGGTGTTGCTATCTTAATAGCAGGGAGTATAGGAGGTCAGTGGAATTTGGAGTCGTCAGGAGTACAGAGCGCGGAAGCGATACCGCGGGTTGGTGCGGGGGAGGGGAAGGGCATGAGGGGAATGGGTGGCATGGTTCTCCGGGAGGAGCGTTGTATGGAAAACATAGGGGGGCTTGCGCGTCAGATTGTGGGTGTGACGGGCGGCAATGTGGCGCGTGCGGCGCGATGCGTGGGCATTAACGAGGCTCTGTTGCGAAAATGGGCGGGGGAGGAGCCTTCGGACGTGCCGTAAGAATGATTTTATGGTGGTTTAATCGCATCCTCTTAGGGGAACCTTCCGCCCCGGTTGGCAACCGCGCGCTGGCCGGGGCATTTCCTGTAAAATGCGAAGGTGTGCCTTGGGCGGACTGAAACGGAGAGTGAAGGGATGGCGGCAGCCTACAGAATCAAGACGAAAACGGAATCGGGCAAAGGGACCAGTTGGCCGATAACGGAAAAGCCGTTGATTATCGGACGGGAAAAGGGGTGTGATCTCCGTATAGCGGATCCGCTGGTGTCGCGGCATCATTGCGAGATCATGCTGGTGGGGGATGAAGTTCATTTGCGGGATTTGGGCAGCCGCAATTACACGCTGGTCAACGGGAAACAGGTGCAGGAATGTGTGCTTCAGGCCGGGGACGAAATCAATGTGGGTCAGGTGACGTTTGTGTTGACCTTCGGGAGTTCCCGCATGTCCGGATCGCCGCATGTAACGAGTGGAAACACGACGGTGACGCTTTCCGAAGGGGAAGTGGTGTTCCTGAGCAGCAGCGCGTTGAAAGATTTCGAGAAGAGCGGCTTCACGGTGTCGGATGTGCTGCAATTGTTCCGGGCTGGGCGGACCTTCAGTCATGCCACATCGGTGGACATGCTGATCGAGACCCTTGATTAACTAATAGCGGACCGGTTGCGCCCGGGGTGCTTTTGGCTGGCGCTGGCGGATGCGGCGGGAGAAACGCTGGACTTTCGCATTGCGCGGCGGGCCTCGTCGGTGCCGCCGGCGGAGCCCCCGGAAGAGGCGATGCGGAAGTCGCTGGAGGAATTGCATGGATTATTGGTGCCGGAACGTCCGGCGGGCCGTGGACGCGCGGGGGCGCCGGCGGCGCTTATCGCGCCGGTATTTTTCGGCGCGCACCGTATTGGCGTGATGGCCTTGCAGGCGGATGATCCGGAAAAGCCTTACGATGAGAAGGACCTGCACTTTCTGATTGCACTGGCGCATGCGGCGGCGCCGTTTTTCGGGGCGATTGAGAAGCTGAACGGCTTGGAACGAGAGGTGGAATGGCTGCGCGCGAAGCAGAAGCAGTCCTTGGCGTTGATTGGGGAGAGCCCGGGGATGCGCAAGCTTCGGGAGCAGGCGGCGCAGGTGGCGCCGTCGCCGGCCCCGGTGCTGATTATCGGTGAAACCGGCACGGGGAAGGAGTTGGTGGCGCATTTGATTCATGAATTGTCGGGGCGGGCGCAGGGGCCGATCATCACGGTGAACTGCGCGGCGATCCCGGCGGACTTAATCGAGAGCGAGCTGTTCGGCTATGAAAAAGGGGCGTTCACGGGGGCGCACGAGCGGCACATCGGGCTGATCGAACAGAGCAACGGGGGCACGTTGTTTTTGGACGAGGTGGGGGATTTGAGCACGGCCAGCCAGGCGCGCATCCTGCGGGCGCTCGAAACGAAAAAAATCCGGCGGGTCGGCGGCAAAGAAGAATTCGGGGTGGATTTCCGCGTGGTCTCCGCGACCAACAAGGACATTTCCGACGGCTTGAAGCATCCGGAATTCCGGCGGGACCTGTATCACCGGCTGCGGACGGTGGAGATACGCATTCCGCCGTTGCGGGACCGCAAAACGGATATCCCGGAATTGGCGGAGTATTTCCTGAAAGGGGCGCGGTATTTATCCAAGCATCCCTTGCGGGGCTTCGCCGGTGATGCCATGGATTTTCTGAAGGGGCGAATGTGGGCCGGGAATGTCCGGGAATTGAAGAACAGCATTGAGGCGGCGGTGACGTTCAGCGCGCATGAATTCATCACGGCGGAGGATTTGCAGGCGGCGGTGAGCGCACAGGAGACGGAAGAACGCCCGGTTTCACTCGAAGAGATGCAGCAGCGGCATATTCTTAAGGCGCTGGAATACTGCGGCGGTCATGTGGTGGAGGCGGCGAAACTGTTGGGCGTCAGCAAATCGAAATTGTACGACCTTGTCGCGGAATACCGCCTCCGGGGCATTCTGCCCCCGGAATAACCCGCCATGAACCCGCGTGAACAATTTCTTGAAACGCTGTTGTTCGGGGCGCCGGATCGGGTTCCCTTCGAGCCGGGGGGGCCGCGTGAATCCACGTTGTGCGCTTGGGAACAGCAGGGCCTGAAGGGCGCGTGGCCGGAAAGCCTATTTCAGTTGTTGGACGGGATACGCGCGGAGCGCGGTCTGGCGCCCGCGGCCTGGCGGCCCAAGCAACCGATGATCGAGCTTGGCGTATCGTTTCAGATGAATCCGAAATTCGAGGAAAAAGTGCTCGAACACAAAGACGGGCATTATATCGTCCAGGATTGGATGGGGGCGATCACGGAAATTTCGGATGCGTTCGATTATACCTATATCCGCGCGCCGCGCGATTTTGTCACGCGCAAGTGGCACCGGTTTCCGGTGCAGTCATGGAAAGATTGGGAAGAACGCATGCGCTGGCGGTTTGACGCCGGGGATCCCGCGCGTTTTGCCGCGGACTTCGAGGGGCGTTGCGCGCAATTAAGGGAACGGGATTACCCGCTTATCCTGTCGTTTAATGGTCCGTTCTGGCAGATGCGCGAATTTTGCGGGATGGAGAATTTGTGCACGCTCATGCTGGAACAGCCGGATTTGATCGAGGCGATGGCGTTGTTCTGGCGTGATTTCTGTTCGGACGTGATGGGGGCTGTTTTGGAGCATGTCACGCCGGATATGGTGCATTTTTCCGAGGACATGTGTTACAAGGAACACCCCATGATCTCGCCGGCGATGACGGATCATTTTTGCGGTCCGTGTTACCGGCAGTGGATTGAGCAGGCACGTGCCGCCGGGGTGGAACTCTTTGGCATTGATTCCGACGGGCATATCGGGTTGCTGATTCCGGTGTGGATGAAGTGGGGGGTCAACTGCGTGGATCCTTTGGAAGTGGCGGCGGGCAACGACCTCAACGCCTTTCGCGCCGAATTTGGGGAAAAGCTGTCGTTCCGGGGCGGAATTGACAAGCGGGCGATAGCGGCGGGGGGGGTGACTCTTCGGCGGGAACTCGAACGTGTTCGCCCGGTGCTTGCGGGCGGGGGTTATATTCCGTCGTGCGACCACGGCGTGCCCTCGGATATCTCCTGGGGGCATTTTCAGGCGTATTCGGTTTTATTGGCGGAAATGACAGGATGGCTGGCATAACCCGCCAGCCATCCCTGAATGAGCCTTGGTCTGTTTTCAATTTTTCGGTTTTCGGTCTTCCGGGCTTAGCACGCCATCGCCATTGCGGTCCCGGTTCTTGAAACGTTCTTCGGTCATATTGGGGCACACCGTCTTGATTTCCGCATAGGTGACTTTGCCATCCTTGTCGGCATCCGCTTGTTGCATTTTGTTCCGCCATTCCTGACGGCGCTGTTGGCGTTGTGCCTGGATGCCCTGGCCTTGCCCTTGGCCGCACGCGCCTTTTCCGCGTATTTGTTGATTCCCTTGCCCCAACCCTTGGCCACACGCACCATTTCCCGCACCGTTTCCACGCATCCGGCCCTGTTTGCCGGGACCATTCGCGGGGCGGTCTTCATTGCTCAACACGCCGTCGTGATTGCGGTCCAGCAGGTTAAACCGCTCTTGCGTCATGCCGGGGCGCACGGCCTTCACTTCTTCAAAGGTTGCCTTGCCGTCTTTGTTGGCGTCCGCCTCCTGGAGAAGCTGTTTCAATCCTTTGCCCTGATGTCCTTGTTTGCCTTGCGGCCCCTGTGCCGCCGCCGATCCTGCGGCGATCAAGGCCGCCGCCGCCATCATGGTTATCACGGTCCACATTTTCATGGTTCCATCTCCTTGTTGTTGTCGCTTTGTCATTTGGGCGCGTCTTGTATCCCGCGCCACTTGGTGAAACACCATGGAAGGGGAGAAGTTCCATTGCCTGAAAAAGCAGGGATGCTTTCCTGACAACCCGCGGTTGTTTTTCGGCTTGCACAAGAATCTGGGAGGCATGGGGCAAAGGGGACCACCGGGAGCCGTGATCGGGCTGCTTAATCCCCCTGCAGTGCAGCGCTACATCCTTTTCGGGAAAATCAACATGAAAAGCCGCAAAGCCGGGCGGTGTATTCTTTGCTGCCGTCGTTGGCCCAGGGATCGAGTTGATTGAGGTCTTTGAGTTGTTGTCCGCGCAGGCGCGGCACGGCCAGGAACCCGCACACGACATCGGCAAGCGCCGTCATGTCGCTCCAGAGTTTCTCGAACTGGGCAACGGGATAAACATCCTCCTGGCCATGTCCCCAGCGGCGCTTGGCGTCTTTGATGGTGACATAGGTGGGCATGCGGCGTCCCATGCGGCGCACGGATTCCGCCACCTTCGGGCCGGCCTCCATGAGGTCCGCGCGGGTGAGGCCGAAAAGTTCGAGCAGGGGATCAATCTGAATCCACGTGGTTTGCGAGTTGTAATACCGCAGGCGGAGTTCGTCTTCTTCGCGTGGCTGCGCGAGCCCTTCGAGCAAGCGCACGCGGCCATTCACCCGCGCCAAGCCGCCGCCCCGGTCGTAGATGCGGCGGGGCACCACTTCAAAGGTCAGGAGGTTGCCGCTGTCGAGATGTGCGCCCAGTGCCTCGGGATCAAGACTGGCGCCGAGCGTGTCAATGTTGTGCAGCATGATCGTTTCAACCTTCGGATATTCCGCGAGCACCTGCGCCAAGACGCCGTTGCGCAGCAGGTTGGGCACTTCGTACCAATGCCCGGGCGGGCTGAAGCGCTGGAGGGGCACGTTGTCCACATAATCCGAGCCTTCGCCTTTGGCGCGCGCCCACTCCATCAGCGCGCCGCGCACCGCTTCGCGCACTTTCTGCTTTTGTTCGTCCAGCGTCTCTTGCGGCATTTCTTCCCAGAGAAACACGAGATCGCGGGTCATGGGAACAAGCCGTTGGCAGATGGAACGGCCCGGAGAAAGAAACAGCGGGCCGGCACAGCCATAGTTGCCGTTTAGACGAAGGTGTTTCTCGATGGGGCCATGGGTCAGAAAACTGGTGGAGATGATATGCGGGACCGGCGCCCCGTAACGTTCGATGGTCTGCCGGGTTTTGGCCAAGTGTAATTCCAGAAAGCTGCGGTGTTTGCCGTCGATATAGACAAAGGGATTAACGGCCTTGATGACGCCCGCGCCGGTGGTCCAGCGGCTTCCCACCCCGCCCGCCAAGCTTAATACGGCGGCGCGTCCCTCGCGGAGGGCCGATTCGCCGCGCATCCGGTGCCGCTTGTTGCTTCCCATGATAATGACATCGCGGTCTTCGACATCGCGAATGTCGGTATCTACCGGAAGGCGGTTGCGGGACAGTCCGATGCGGCCCGCCCGCAAATCTTCGCGGGTCTGTTCATGCTGAATGAGGTCAAACCCGTTTTCCTGCTTGATGCGCTCGGAAGCGGCATCCCACTCGATGCGCTCGCCCTGGGACGCGGCCCCGCCCACGTGGAACAAATTGCTTACCAGCGTGCGCAGGATGCGGAAGGTTTCTTCAGGCTTGTCGCAATGGGCCGTGAAATGATCCAACTCGACCCGGCGCAAAAATTCGACCGAGGCGGGGTTCTGGCGCACCAGTTCGGGCACCTGAAGGGCGTAATAGCGGGCGGGCATGGTGGCGCGGTCGCCTTCGAGCAGAAAAGCGGTGCTGCCCTGCATGTTGATGCGAAAATCGTAGACCACGGGGTCCATCGCGAACGGCAATGCATCTTCCAATTCGTGTTTGGCGGTTTGCATGATCTTCAGAATGTCCTCGCGAAACGCGGCCTGGCGTTCCGGGGCCACCATCATGCACATGCCGCCGCCGGACATGCCGCCGAGCATGAGGAACCCCCAAAAATCCTTTCCAAGGCGATCCGCGGCGCGCGCGATAATCGTTTCGGTGAAACGGTTGGTGACCCAGGGAATGATGGTTTTGAGCGGATAATTCCAATTCTTCGTGGTCCAACCGCCCAAGTCCTGCACGCTGCCGGATTTCAGGGCGGCCAAAATACCGTCGAAAATGGCGCGCATGTCGAGCCGGGCCTGAAATTCCGGCTGCGCGCGGAGCAGGTATTTTTCCGTGACCATTTCGAGAATGGGGCCGACGTTTTGCGCCATGCCCCCGTGAATCAGGACCAGCGATTGCGCCAACCGCTGCGTGATTTCCGGGTGCAGATCGCCGGAACCCAAGATGCGGTGGCGCGGAAGCAGACAGCCCTTGCTCACGCCGAATTCCGGATCGCCCTCGCCCGCCAGGGCGCCTTGAATCACTTTCAGGCCCGGCCAGATGCCGCCGGAATCCTGCCAGCCGCCTCCGGAACCGCCCATCCATTCACCGAGGATGGCCCTCGAAGCGATCAGCCGCCGCTCCTCTTCGCCCAACGCCCCTTCAAGTGCCGCGGTCTGCCCGGTGGCCCTCATCACCACACTGATGATTGAAGCCAATAGATTGGTGGAGACGGCGAGCCGCGAACCCTTCGGAATGTCGTTCACCTTGGTGACCAGTTCGATGCCCATGCCCGGTTCCACTACGTGCGCGAGAATCCGGGCCACGGAGTGGCCGGTGCCTTCAAAGGAGGGGGGGATCAAGCCGGAAGCGATCACCCCCGCTTTCAACAGGCTCAGGTAATCATTCCCGAAGTTAAACAGATCGCGCAGTTCCGTGATGTCTTTGGTGGTTTCCAAATCAACGCTGGTGAGCCGGAGAACGGGTTCGGGAATCACGCGCAGGCAGGATTCGATGGGCGGCTTGATTTCCTGATCGCGTCCATAGACGCCCAAGTCAATGGAGATATTCAAGACCCGCGCGCATTCGGGATAATCCATGCCCAAAAAGAAAATGTCCGACCAGCCGCTATGGCTGAGATCGAGGCGGACCGGCGTGGTTTCCACGAGCACCGGATACAATAATGCGCCTTCCGGACGATGCAGCATTTCCGTGCGGATGCGCAGGGGATGATCGTCCGGATGGCCGACCCGGAACATCCATTGATTGCCCCGGCTCGCGCGCACGCTGCGGCGCACCTGGTTCGTCAGGGTTTGAAAGGATAGATGATGATAGGCCTCGGCCAGGGCGCTGCATAACGAGCCGCTGGGGCCTTCATTCCGGACGGCCTGCAAGAAACAGGCGATGGCCTCTTCAAAACGGCGTTCGAGCAAATCCGAAAATCCCTGGTAGGGAATCGGGCCGGTGGCCGCGAAGTCCCTGGCTTCACTCAGGTAAAACCGGTACGCGGCATAGAGGAAGAGCGTGGCGCGGACGCGTTCGTATAAATTGACGGCGGAGCGGCGGAACTGTTCGAGTTCATCACACGCCTTCCACAAGGCCGGAACATCCATGCCTTCGCACAAGGCGCGAAAAGGGCGGTTGCGCACCTCTGGCTCGGAACTGACAATGGTTTCTATGAACGGATTCACTGGGCGTCCTCCCGGGTCCGGCCCTGATCCGCCATCAGTTCGACGATTTCCGTCAACATGCTGTCGCGTTCGCGCCCGGCCATGCCGAGCGCGATTTGCGCCAGCATCAATCCGAACTTCACCCCGATATCATAGCGCCTGCCATGCAGTTCGGCGGCAAGATATTTTTCGCTCCGTGCCAATTCCTGAAGCGCGGGCGTCAGTTGGCAGGCCCCCGCCGTGACCTCCCCCGCCAAATCCTTTTCCAGCAGCGAGAAAATGCGGTGGGGTAAAACATGCATCCCGAACAGGCACAGATAATGCCCCGACCGCAATCCCGGAGTTTGCAGTTCCACTTCGGCGAGGCTCAGGGATGGTTTCTCGATGACCTTTTCGATTTCGTAGACGCCGTGCATGCCGGACACCCGTTTCCCGCTGAGGGTTCCGTAATGCCGCACCAGGTTCTCGCGGGTGGGATTCACCGCGGCCACCGCGCAATTCTCCTGCACGGCCAGTTGAATCAATTGCTGGGCGCAGCGCTGCCCCGGATTGTCCGAAATGTAGAGATGATCCCCCAGCAGCAACAAAAACCATTCCTCGCCCACGAATTCCCGGGCGCAATACACGGCGTGCCCATACCCGAGGGGCTTGTCCTGCACCGCGAACGAAACGCGTTTCAGGATGTTATCAATGCCTTCCGCCTGATTGCGCGCCCAATCCTCCCCCGGATACCCGGTGGCATAGGTGTTGCGCAGACGGCTGAGATGCGCCCGGTAGTGCTCCTCATCGCCGGGTGCGCACACGATGCAGATTTCTTCAATCCCGCTTTCGAGCGCCTCTTCGATGATGATCTGAATCACCGGCTTTGTCAGGCCGTCCCGGTCCATCAACGGCAACATCGCCTTATGGACCGTGTCCGCCACCGGATAGAGGCGCGCCCCGCGCCCCGCCGCCGTAATCACTGCCTTGCGTATAATCACGTTCCGCCCCTCCATGGGTTGAGTGCCGCATAAGAATACCAATGCCCGCGCGCCTGTGACAAGAATACGAACCTGCGCATCGAGGCTTAGGGGGGCCATGAGGCGCAAGGACAGGCCATTTTTCGCGGCAGGGGCGGCGGGAACGCTGAAAAGTTGAAAAAATGGGCGAAAAAGCGGATGATCAGGGCTTCCACAGCCTGTACCCAGGCGGCAGCGCATTTATTGACTTGTTTCGGAATTGCAGCAAGGAAGCATTGTACATGAACGACCCTGTATTTAGTCCGGTTCCGTCGCCGTTCAATTTTTCGGAAACGGAGAAAGAGACCCTGCGTTTTTGGAAAGAGGAACAGATATATCATCAGAGCCTGAAGCAGCGCGAGGGCGCGCCGAAATTCGTGTTTTACGAAGGCCCCCCGACGGCGAACGGCATGCCGCATCCCGGGCACTGCCTCACGCGGACGATCAAGGATATTTTCCCCCGCTACAAAACCATGGCGGGGTATTATTGCGAACGCAAGGCGGGTTGGGACACTCATGGGTTGCCGGTGGAGGTGGAGGTGTGCAAACACCTGGGAATCATTGACGGGGGCAAGGCGGCGATTGAGGCGTACGGTGTGGAGGCGTTCAACCGGGAGTGCATCGAGTCGGTGTTCCGGTACCAGCGGGAATGGGAAGAATTGACGGACCGCATCGGATTCTGGGTGGACCTGGATCAGGCGTATGTGACGTATCATCAGAGCTATGTGGAAAGCGTGTGGTGGGCGCTCAAGCAGCTTTTCGACCGGGGCCTTTTGTACAAGGGCCACAAGGTGGTGTGGTGGTGGGCGCAAGGCGGCACGGCGCTGTCCGCCGGGGAAGTGGGCGAAGGCTACCGGGACACGGACGACCCCGCGATTACGGTGGCGCTGGCCCTGACGGAGGAAAGCAGGCAAAAACTCGGTCTCGCGTGCGGCGCGGTGAATCTTCTGGTGTGGACAACCACCCCGTGGACGCTGCTCAGCAATTGCGCGGCATGCGTTGGCGCCGATATTGACTATGCCCTGGTGGAAACGGAAAAGGACGGGGCGTGCGTCTGTTATATCCTTGCGTCCGCACTGGTGGAAAAGAATTTTGGCGAACAGGCCAAGGTTGTCCGCACATTTAAGGGCAGCGAACTGCTGGGTCTGCGCTACGAACCGCTTTTTGATTATGGGGCGCCAAAAAAGATTGGCACGGACATCCCCTCGGACCATCACTGGGAGGTCATCGCGGGGGATTTTGTGGACCTCACGACAGGCACGGGCATCGTGCACATCGCTCCGGCGTTCGGCGAAGACGACTACCGCGTGTGCAAGGAGCGGGGCATTGGCTTCCTGTGTTATATCAAGCCGGACGGCACATTTGACGAGCGGGTGACGGATGTTGACCCCTATGATAAAAAGCCGTTCGCGGGGCAATTCTGCAAGGACGCGGACAAGGGCATTATTCGTTTCCTGAAAGAAAAAGGCGTGGTGCTGAAGCACGATCAATACCGGCACGCCTATCCGTTCTGCCCGCGCGCGGAGAATGATCCGCTGATTCAATACGCGCGGGAAAGCTGGTTTATCCGCACCTCGGATTTCGTGGACGATTTCATGGCGAACAACAAGGAGATTGCGTGGCAGCCCGAGCACATCCGCGACGGGCGCTTTGGCAATTTCCTCGAGACCAACGTGGATTGGGCGCTTTCGCGGGAGCGGTTCTGGGGCACGCCGCTGCCGGTGTGGATTTGTGAGAAGACCGGGTACATGGAGTGCATGGCGTCGTATGAGGAATTGCTGGCGAAGCCGGGCGTGCAGGGCCAGGAGGCGTGGGCGCAGGCGAAGGCCAAGGACCCGAAACTCAGCGATCACCTGAAAATCCATAAGCCCTACATTGACGCCATCACCTATCAATCACCGAAGGACCCTTCGGCGCGGATGCGGCGCGTGCCGGAGGTGATTGACTGCTGGTTTGACGCGGGGTGCATGCCCTTCGCGCAGTGGGGATACCCGCATGCAGCGGGGTCGGAAAAACGTTTCCAGGAAAACTTCCCGGCGGATTTCATCAGCGAGGCCATTGACCAGACGCGCGGCTGGTTTTATGCGCAACTGGCCATCAGCACGCTGGTGTTCGGTAAATCCACGCCGTGGCCGCACCCATTCCGTAATTGCATCTGTCTGGGGCTGATCCAGGGGGAAGACGGTCTGAAGCTTTCCAAACGGCTGAAAAATTACAAAGAACCGGAAGTGATTTTCGCCAAGTACAGCGCGGACGCGCTGCGGTGGAGTTTTATCGCAAAGAATCCGCCCACAACGAGCACGCGGCTCTCGGAGCGGATTGTGCAGGAAGTGCAGAGCGAACTGCTGATGCGCTGGTATAACGTGTACAGTTTCTTCGTGATTTACTCGAATTTGGACGGGTTCCATCCCGCGAATGCGCCAAGGGCGTTCTTGGAGGCGGCCGCGGCGAGTACGGTTGACGATGAGACGCGGCGGGAAGGGCCGGCACGGTACGCCCCGGTGGCGGAACGCTCGGAATTGGACCGCTGGATACTGAATGAATTGCACCGGACCACACTGGAAGTGCGCGGGGCGCTGGACCGGTTTGAGACCTATCCGGCGGCGCGGGCGTTGTCGGCATTCCTGGATGGCCTGTCCAACTGGTATGTGCGCCGGAGCCGCGCACGGTTCTGGGCGAGTGATTGGACGCAGGACAAATCGGATGCTTATTGGACCCTCTATGAATGCCTGCTGACGTTTGCGCGGCTGATTGCGCCGTTCACGCCCTTTTTCAGCGAGTATACCTGGCGGAATCTGACCAAACCGTTGCCGGGCGCGGCCCCGAGTGTGCATCATGCCGCCTATCCCACGGCGTCGGCAGAGTCCATTGATCAGGGGCTGCTGGACGAAATGGCGTACACGCGCGAAGCGGTCACGCTGGGGTTGAGCGCACGGCGCGCGGAAAATATC
>CAYXPO010000091.1:1315-11665 GCA_964466925.1 uncultured Nitrospirales bacterium | reverse complement strand
CTTGTCATCAATGGTGTTGACCATCAGTCCGATTTCATCAATGTGTCCGGCCAGCATCACGCGAATCGGTGCGGTCTTGTTGCGAACGTGATATTGATTGCCATGCACGTCCTTGTGGATGTCATCCACAAACGGCTTCGCATAGGCCTTGCAGATTTTTTGAATCTCTGATTCATATCCCGAGGGGCTCGGCGTGGCCAGCAGTTTTTTCAGGAAATCCAACGACTCTTTGCGCATAATCTCGATTCCTTATGATTATTTCCGGACCTCATCGCGCAGGGCTAAAAGGTCTTTCATGACATTCGCGAGGTTGGCGCTATAGGTCTTGGTGCCGAACACATCGTGGAGCTGCTTGTACAGGGGGAACAACCGCTGGTACACCTCCACGTTTTGGGGAATGGGCGTGTATTTCACAGATTGGATGCCGGTCATGGCCTTGGCGGCGTCCGCGAAATTTTTGTGGGCGCCGGACGCCACCGCGCCGCACATGGCCGCGCCGAGCGCGCAGGTTTGCGTGCTGCGGGCCACTTCCATAGAGCGGTTGAACACGTCCGCGAGGATTTGCATCACCAGCGGATTCTTCATGGCAATGCCGCCGCAATTGACAACGCGGTCCACCTTCACGCCGTATTCCTCGAAGCGTTCCATGATGACGCGCGCGCCAAAGGCCGTGGCTTCGATGAGCGCGCGGTAAATTTCGGCGGGGGTGGTGTGCAGGGACATGCCGAGGACCGCACCGCTGAGGCGGGGGTCCACCAGCACGGTGCGGTTGCCATTGTGCCAATCCAGGGCCAGCAAGCCGCTCGCGCCAGGTTGCAGTGCCTCCGCGCCTTCGGTCAGCGCCTCGTGCGAACCTTTTTGCGGGCCGCCCGGCTGCAAGTAATTCACGAACCAGTTATAGATGTCACCAAAGGCGGATTGGCCCGCTTCGAGGCCGAAATAGTCCGGCAGGATGGATTCCGGGACGATTCCGCAGAGGCCCGGAATATCGGGCAGATCGCGGCTCATGGGGGCCACCATCATGTCACAGGTGGAGGTGCCGACGATTTTCGTGAGCACGCCGGGGGTGATCCCGCACCCCACCGCGCCCAGGTGCGCATCGAACGCGCCTACGGCAACCGGAATGCCCGCGGGCACGCCCAGTTTTTTCGCCCATTGCTCCGTGAGACTTCCCGCCGTGTCCTTGACGGAATACAAGGTGCTGGGCAGGGTTTTTCGGATGCGGCCGAGGGCTTCATCGAGCGCCACAAGAAACGCGCCGTCGGGATATCCGCCCCACGCGGGGTTCGCCATGGCCTTGTGCCCCGCCGCGCAAATGCACCGCTTCACCGCGTTCGGCTTGGAGGTTCCGGTGAGCACACCGGGAATGTAATCCGCGCATTCCACCCAGGTATAGGCAGCCTCAAAGACCTTTGGGGCGGTGCGTTTGCAGTGCAGCAGTTTGGACCAAAACCACTCCGAGGAGTAAATGCCGCCGCACTTGGCGAGATAGTTTTCGCGCATCTGTTTCGCCAGCATGGTGATTTCGGCGGCTTCTTCGTGCGAAGTATGGTCTTTCCACAGCCACGCCATGGCCGCCGGTTCATTTTTGAATTCCTCACGGGCCGCGAGCGGTTCGCCATTCTCATCCACGGGCAGGGGCGTGCTGCCGGTGGTGTCCACGCCAATGCCCACCACGGCCTCCGGAGTGAAGCCGTCTTTCCCCGCCGCGTCCTTCAATGCGCCGCGCACGGAGGCCACCGCGCCCTCGATATAATCCGCGGGATGTTGCCGCGCCAAATTGGGGTCTTTGGCATCCAGGATAATCCCCGCCTCGCCATGCGGGTAGTCGAAAACATGCGTGCCCACTTCCTCGCCCGTCTCCACATTCACAATCAGCGCGCGCACCGAATTCGTGCCGTAGTCCAGACCAATCGCGTATTTCCCAGCCATGATTGCAATCTCCTGTTCCGCGGGGTTTCCGGGTTCCTTTTTTCAAATCATAGCAAAACCGGACAAGGGAGTGAAACGCTTCTGAACCGTTTGGAATGAGGCCGTTGAATTTACTACAATTCACCCAGTCTGTCCCATGGAAATCCCAATAACCGTAACGAGATTTCGATTGGGAAATAGAATTGGGAGGCTGAAACAATTGAATATTTCGTGAGAGGACATCAAAGCACAGCTTTTATGACAAGCCCGTTCCCAAGTAAAACTTGGGAACGAGGGAAATCTATCCCGAAAGGATGGGATAATTCTAAACCCAGCTTTTGTGGCAAGCCCGTTCAAGTACAACTTGGGAACGAGTAAGAAAGTACAAGTTTTCCTCGTTCCCAAGTTGTACTTGGGAACGGACTTGAGCCAAAAGCTTCGCTTTGAAATGTAACGAGTCAATAAAAAAGAATTGCCATCAGTGACAACCGTTGGCTTTCGATGGCAGAATACTTCAAAAACATAACGGGTTGTACCAAAACTATTTGAGGAATTGTGATTCGCATGGACAATCAACATTACGCGGCATTGCTGGAAAAATTCAAATCCATCCGGGTGATGGCGGTAGGCGATATCTATCTCGACGAATACGTGTTTGGCGTGGTGACGGAGATTAGCCTTGAAGCCCCCATCCCCGTGTTCGAGGTGCAGCAGCGCCGGTATAATCCGGGCGCCTGTGGAAACGCCGCCTGCAATGCGGCCGCGCTCGGCGGCACGGTGTTCATGGTGGGCGTGGTCGGCATGGACGGCAATGCGGACATTGTCCGGCGCGAATTTAACGTGCGCGGCGTGGACACGACGTATCTGGTGGCGGATCCCAACCGCCCGACGAACACGTACGGGAAATGGCGGGCGGGCGGACACAACATCCCCACGCAGGAAATGCTGCGCACCGACACGCCCAAGCCGGCCCCCATCAGCGGCGCGACCGAACAGCGCGTCATCGAAAACATTAGAAAACTGGCCCCGCAGGTGGATGCCATTTTGATTGGCGATCAGGCCTCTTCCTGCATTACGCAGCCGGTGTTGGACGTCATTGTTGAATGTGCCAACAAGTACAAGCTCGTCACGCTCGCAGACTCGCGCAAGCGCGCGGGCATGTTTAAGGGGATCGATATCGTGGCCCCGAACGACGCGGAAGCGGGTCTTGCGGCGGGCATCAAAGTGGTGGACGATGAAACCCTCCGCGCGGCGGGCAAGTTCCTGCTGAAGTCGGCCAAAAACGCCCTGGTGACACGCGGGCCGCAGGGCATCACCATTTTTGCGCAGGACGGGACGATTAAAGACGTGCCCATCACCCGGCCCGTGCGCGCCTTTGACGTCACCGGGGCGGGCGATACCGTGGACGCCGCCATTCTCCTCACGGTCGCGGCGGGCGGTTCGCTGGAAGATGCGGCCTTCCTCGGCAATCTCACGGCGGGCATTGCCGTGGTGCAAGAGGGCGTGGTCACCGTTTCGAATGAAGAAGCGGCGGCGGCCCTGACGAGCGAAGCGGGCCCCGCCAAGCTGAAAACCCTTCCCCAACTGCAACGCATCATGGAGAAACTGAAAAACGACGGCAAGAAAGTGGTCTGGACCAACGGCTGCTTCGATATCCTCCATGCAGGACACATCACTTATCTCATGAACGCGCGGCAAACCGGCGATGTCCTGATCGTCGGATTAAACAGTGACAAATCGGTACAGGAAAACAAAGGCCCGGGGCGTCCGGTCGTGAATGAGCGCAACCGCGCCCTGGTGCTCTCCGCACTGGAATGCGTGGATTACCTCATCATTTTCGACGACAAGACCCCCATGCCGCTGCTGGAGGCGCTTCAGCCCGATGTCTACGCCAAAGGCGGTGACTACAACATCAACACCATCGTTCAGGAAGAACGGCGGCTGGTCGAGAGCTACGGCGGCGAGATCGCCATCATCCCCGGCGTCGAAGGACAATCCACCACCAACATCATCGCCAAGGTGATGGAAAATTCATAAATTCCCAGTAATTCTCCCTTTCCCAGTGCGGATTGGCATTGCGCGGACGCAGCCATCTTTCCAGGGTGATCTTTCCTCCGCGCATATGACATTATTGTTTGGATACCGTCATTGTAACGGATGCTCCGGTGAAACCCGGCGGGGAAGGTGGAAGGTCTTCTGAATATCATCGCGTGTCATCTCCAGTAAGGATAACGGCGTTGATGTAAGCGAGGGAGAGAACCAACAGGTGGTGTCATGGCTTGGATAATGCGAAACATGCGATGCGCGGGATATGGCATGGCCGTATTATTCATTCTGGGGGGGGTTGCCGGTTGTGCGCCGGCCCGGTACGCTAAAAAGGCGGATCGTGATACCTACCGCATCATCGAGCAGAAGTCCAAGCAAGTACCGAATATGGAGGAGGCGTTCTCGCTGGAGAAACAAAAAGGCTGGAATCCCCTGGACGGGTTGCCGGTGGTCGAAAACGAAGACCCGGCGTTCGGGGCGGAAGGCGGGCACGAGGTGGGCATGCCGGTGGTTTCCCTGGAAAAGGCGCTGGAGATCGCGGTGAAAAACAGCCGCACCTATCAGAATGAAAAAGAAACCCTCTATCTCAGCGCGCTGGGTTTGACCCTCGACCGGCATCAATACACGCCAATCTTCTCCGCCAAGGGTGGTGGCGCTTTGAAACACAGCACGCGGGATATTGAAAAAAAATCCAAATTCACCGTGATCATGGACCGTGAAACGGCGTTGATGGCGGATTTTGAACGCCTGACGGGCACCCCCGGCACGCTCCTGCGTCAGTATGCGGAACTGGTGGAGTCGTCGGGGAACCTGGCGGGGTTGAATCAGCCCCACACCAAAGTGATCTTTGAAAAGAGCGCCGAGGCCCAAACCAATTTCAATGTTTCCATGCTGCTGCGCGGAGGGGGGAAAATCGCGTTGGGGCTGACCTCCGATTTCATGCGATTCCTTACCGGTGAGTCGCGCGTGGCCACGGGCAGTGTGATGACGGGTTCTTATACCCAGCCGCTGCTGCGCGGACGGGGTGCGAAGGTGGCGGCGGAATCCCTCACGCAGGCGGAACGGGATGTATTGTATGCGTTGCGCGATTTCGCCCTCTTCCGGAAAGACTTCTGCGTCGAAATATGCTCGGCGTATTACCAAGTGCTGCAAAACCGCGACGCCGTGCGCAACAACTGGAAGGGTCTGGAGGCCTTCAAAAAGAATGCGGAACTCGAGCGGGCCTTCGCGAAGGAAGGCCGCCGCACCCAGGCGGAATTGGGCCGCCTGGAGCAGGCGCAATTGAGCAAGGAATCCGACTGGGTGAATGCGGTCCGGCGGTACAAGGAAAGCCTGGATCAGTTCAAAATCAAGCTGGGACTCTCCACGGACGCCAATGTGGTGCTGGACGATCATGAATTGAGCGGGCTGCACGAACAAGGCATCCAGCATCCGGACATTGCGGTGGACGACGCCGTGCAGGTGGCGCTGGCGACGCGGCTGGATTTCCACACGGAAAAGGACCGGGCGGAGGATGCCCAGCGAAAGCTGAAGGTGGCGGCGAACGCCTTGCAGCCCAGTGTGGACTTGGCGCTTTCGGGCCAGGTTCCCAGCGAAGGAAAAGACGGCTTTCAAAAACCGGATTTCGAACGGAGCAAGGGCAGCATCGGCCTGGATGTGGACTTGGGCATTGATCGCAAGGCGGAGCGCAATGCCTACCGTGCCGCGCTGATCGCCTGCGAACGGGCGCAGCGCAATCTTACGCTCAAGGAAGACAACATCAAGCTGCAGGTGCGGGCGGCGTGGCGCGATTTGGACCAGGCCAGGGTCACCTATGAAATCGCCAAGAGCAGCGTGGCCTTGAGCCAGCGCCGTGTGGAGGAGCAGGCGCTTCTATCGCAATTGGGCCGGTCCACCGCTTTGAACCAGGTGGACGCGCAGAACGCCTTGACCAGCGCGCAAAACCAACTGACGGCGGCCTTGGTGAGCCATACCATCGCCCGGCTGGAATTCTGGAAAAACATGGGCATCTTATACATCAAGCCGAATGGACAATGGGAGGAAGTCACCGATGAACTCCGAAAAGAACCCGCCGAATAACCGGCGGCGGCGGACCGGCTGGCGCTTTCTGCTGAAAGCCCTGGTGCTGCCGATTCTTGCGGCGCTGGGCTATTGGTATTTTTTCAGCGGCAAGGAAGACCCGTTCAGCGGGACCACCTTCATGGTCAAACGGGGCCCCATGGAAATCACGGTGCTCGAAGGCGGCTCCATCGAGGCGCTTGAATCGCAGGAAATCAAATCGGAAGTGCAGGGGGAAACCAAAATCCTGAGCATTGTGGAGGAAGGCTATATCGTCACGCAGGAGGATATTGATCAGGGGAAGGTGCTGGTGTCGCTGGATTCCAAGGCGTTGCAGGACAAACTGACCGAAAAGGAGCTGGACTACCAAAACGCCAATTCAACCCTGACCGAAGCGCGGGCGAACTTCGACATCCAGGTGAATCAGAATTCGAGCGACATCCGCTCGGCGGAATTACTGGCGAAATTCGCCCGCATGGATTTTGAGCGGTTCATGGGGGAGGCCGTGGCCTCCAAAATTCTCTCGGGGATCAACCTGGAGGAATTGGTGACGCTGGATACGGCAAGCATCGAAGCGGTCCCGTCCGAGGGGGAGCCGGAAGGCGATGCGCCGGAAACACCCCCGGAAGGGGAAAAGCAGGAAACGGTGGCCGTCAAACCGCTTCCTTCCGTGGATTTTTCAAAATACGCGGATCAGAACGAGTTGGGCGACGGCGAAGCCCGCCAGAAACTCCGCAAATTGGAAGACGACCTGATGCTGGCGCAACGGGACGTGGGCTTGTCGCAAACGGATTTCGAGGGGACGCAGCGCCTGTATAAGCGCGATTTCATTACAAAAAGCCAGCTCGATAATGACGAGATGGGGCTGAAACGGAAACAGATCATTTCCGATTCCGCCGTCACGGCGAAAGAACTCTTTATCAAGTATGAATTTCCGAAAACGGCGGAGAAATACCTGTCGGATTATTTGGAGGCCCTGCAAAAGCTGGCGCGGGCCAAGCGCCTGGCGGACGCGAAACTGGCGGATGCGGACGCGAAGCTGAAGTCCGCGGAGGAACGCTTCCGCCTGCAAAGCCGCAAACGGGATGAACTCAAGGAGCAGATCGAGAAATGCACCATCAAAGCGGGCAAACCCGGCATGGTGGTGTACGGCGGCGGCGAGGAACGCTATTGGCGGGAAGAACGCATCGAGGAGGGCGCCATTATCCGGGAACGGCAGATCATTTTGACCATTCCGGATCTCCGGCAGATGGTGGCGAATGTCAAAGTGCACGAGTCGTTTGTGAAGCGGGTGCAAAAAGGGCAGAAAGCGCGGATACGCGTGGATGCGTACCCGAACATCCTGCTCGAGGGCGAAGTACAGAAGATTGCCTTGTTGCCGGATGCGCAAAACCGCTGGATGAATCCCGACATGAAAGTCTATGAGACCAAGGTGCTCATTCGCGGAACGTATGATTGGCTGAAACCGGGAATGAACGCGGAGGCGGAAATCATCGTGCGGGAATTGCCGGATGCCGTGCAGGCGCCGCTTCAGGCCATTTTCCCGGAGAAGGGCGAGCGCGCGTGTTATGTGGCGAAAATCGGCGGACCGGAGCGCCGCGTGGTGGAGACGGGCGATTTCAACGATTCCATGATTGAAATCAAGAAGGGCCTGAACCCCGGTGAAGAGGTCTTGTTGCGCGCGCCGCAACAACCCGAGGAGGAAAAGAAGAACGGCGAGGGGGAAGCGGAAGAAGAATCCTCGGGCAACAAGCCCGGCAAGGAAAAGAAAAAGGCCAAGCCGGTCAAGGAGGAGGAATGAACGGGCAGTCCTCGATAGCGCGGCTTGAAGGAGTGGAAAAAACCTATCACATGGGGGGGGTGAAAGTGGAAGCGCTGGCCCAGGTGAACCTCGATTTCGGCGCGGGAGAATACATCAGCATCATGGGGCCGTCCGGATGCGGAAAATCCACCTTGCTGAACGTGCTGGGGTGCCTGGACCGGCCCACCGCCGGCGCGTATTTCCTCGGGGGCGAAGACGTGTCCTCGATGAGCGACGACGAATTGTCGGATATCCGGTGCGGCCGCCTCGGGTTCATTTTTCAATCGTATAATCTGATCCAGCAGTTGACCGTGTTGGAGAATATTGAAATTCCCCTTTACTACCAAGGCGTGCACGCGGAAGAAAGCCGTGCACGGGCCGCGGAACTCGCACGCCGGGTGGGGCTGGAGGAACGCTTGGCGCATAAACCGTTTGAGCTTTCCGGCGGGCAGCAGCAGCGGGTGGGCATTGCGCGCGCGCTGGCCAATGATCCCCTGGTGATTTTGGCCGATGAACCCACGGGCAATCTCGATTCGCGCTCCGGACTGGAGATTTTGGATCTCTTTGACGAACTGCATGCCCAAGGCAAAACCCTGATCATGGTGACCCACGACGAGGACATCGCGCGGCGGTCGCAACGGATCATCCGCCTGCGGGATGGACGGGTGGAGGACGATGCGCGCACCGCTTGAACCTCCACGGCACGCCTTTCGCCGCGCCTTCGCCCCGCAGCGGTTGTGGCGCGCGGTGAAACTCGGCATGCGGAGCCTGTGGCTACACCGGCTGCGGTCCCTGCTCACGCTGCTGGGCATCGTGTTCGGCGTGTGTTCCGTCATTTCCATGCTGGCGGTGGGCGAAGGCGTGAGCCACGAAGCCCAGGAGCAAATCCGGCGGCTGGGCAGCAGCAACATCATCCTGCGCAGCAAAAAACCGGAGGAAGAAAAGCGCCCTTCCACCACGCGCAGCTACGTATTGGAATACGGCCTGACCTACCGCGATCTCAAAACGATCAAGGAGAGCCTTCCCGGCGTGAACCTGGTGGTGCCCGCGCGGATTATCCGCAGCTACGTCTTCAACGCCACCCGCCGCATTGACGCGGAGATTTTCGGCACCGTGCCGTGGTACCCGCAAATGCGGCATGTGCAACTGTTGGACGGACGGTATTTTTCCGACAGCGACATGGAGGGGGGGCGCAACGTGTGCGTCTTGGGCAGCGCCGCGGCGAACGCCCTCTTCCCGATAGATTCGCCCCTGGGCCGGAATGTCCGCGTGGGCGCCGACTATTACAAGGTGATCGGCATCATCGAGCAGGAGAGCGGGCGTGTGGGTCCGGCGGAAAGCGTGGACAACAAGTCCTCCGCAGGCACTTCCATGCGCATCTATATCCCCCTGATCGCCGCCAAGGAACGCTTCGGAGAGGTGTTGATGAAGCGGCGAAGCGGGAGTTTCGAGGCGGAGCGCGTGGAGCTGCACGAAGCCACCGTGCAGGTGGACAATCAGCGGCAGGTCGAGGAAACCTCGCTGATCATCGGCAACATTCTGAAAAAAAACCACAAGAAGACCGATTATGAAATCATCGTGCCGCTGGAACTGCTGCGGGCGGCGGAACGCACCAAGCAGATGTTCAATCTCGTACTGGGCGCGATTGCGGCCATCTCCCTGATCGTCGGCGGCATCGGCATCATGAACATCATGCTGGCCAGCGTCACCGAGCGCACCCGAGAAATCGGCATCCGGCGGGCGCTCGGCGCAAAGCGGCGCGACATCATCATCCAGTTCCTGATTGAAACCGTGATCCTTTCCGGGGCCGGCGGCATTATCGGCGTCATCATCGGCATCACCATCCCGTTCTTCATCACGCTGTTCGCGGAGGTCATGACCATCGTCACCTTCTGGGCGCCGCTCATTGCCTTTTCCATTTCCGCCCTCGTCGGGGTCGTGTTCGGCATCTATCCCGCCATGCGCGCCGCCGACATGGACCCCGTGGAAGCCCTCCGGCACGAGTGAGGCGTATTACTCACAAAACAGCCTATTGCCTAAATGACCGCTCCCTGTTACCATACTGAGGAAGAATTTTCTTCCAACGGGAGACTTTGGTCATGCGATTTTTCACACAACGCGCCACTGTAACAAATTTCACCATGCTCTTGATGGTGCTTTCCATCGGACTGGCGGGCAGTTTATCCGGTTGTGGTCCGATTCCCATCAGCTTTACGGTTTCGCTCCTGAGCGATGTCACCATGCCGGTCCTCGGACCGATTGTGGGCAATCCCATCAATAACTACACCGTTGAACTGCCCAAGGATATCTGTTCGCTCCCCACGCAGAGCACAATCAATGACAAAATTACCGCCCATGTGCCTGCCTTTCTCTTGAATCTTGTGGATATCGAGAAACTCACCGTGGACCGTGTCCAATTAAAAGCGGCTCAAGGGAGTTTTGATGACATTACCTACACAAGCCTCGATCTTTTAGTGCAGGACGTGCCAAACCCCATTAATCTCGGCGCGGCCAGCGCCCCCCCGGCCTTCGGA
>CAYXPO010000091.1:0-1305 GCA_964466925.1 uncultured Nitrospirales bacterium | reverse complement strand
GCCCCCGCCGGACCTCTTGGATTTGCTCTTAAACACCATCAATGGAAAATGTGTGGGCGCGCAAGTCACGGTGAGCGGCGTGGTGCCCGGCGAAGCCATTACCTTTAACATGACCGCGGATGTGACCGTGGTCATCAAGATTTCGCTTTTCTGAGATTCTCTCTTGGAACCCAAGGCCCCCTTCACGACAGATCAGGATGCGCCGGCACCCCATGGCGCCGCGCGCGATGTGGCATGCCTCCTGGGGTTGGCCGCACTCTACCGCTTGGCCTTTCTTTGGGCCATGCCCCGGGTCCTGGATACCGCCGATGCCATCCATTACATTGAGGCGGCGCGTCATTTCGCGGCAGGAGACTTTTGGGGCGTTGATCCGAAGATTCCCATGTTGTATCCCCTGCTGAGCGCCGGGGCACACTTTCTGTTCACGGATTGGGAATGGGCCGCTACTTCCATATCCTTCCTCGCTTCGGTGCTGGTGATTCTTCCCGTGTATTTTCTGGCACGCGCCATGCACGGCCGCGCGGCGGCGATGATCAGCGGGGTCACGGTGGCCATCTGGCCTTGGCTGGCCGATTATGGATGCCGGGTAGGCACCGAGCCTCTTGCGTGTTTATGGTGGTTTTTAGCCGCATTGTTATTGTATATGGCGGTTCAAAAAAGCAGCCTTTGGCTTCTACCCGCCTTCTTCGCTTTCTTCTTCTTGCACCTGACACGCCCCGAAGGCACGTTTCTTATGCTTGCCGCTCCCTTCTCACTACTGATTCTTCATCGGCCGTTAACGCGCCGTGGTATTATTCAATTTTTAAGCCTATTTATGCTTGCATTTATCGGTTTATGTCTTAATGCATTATATACAAAATCACTTACAGGGAGTACTACCCCTAATTACCGCATTGGTTTCATCCTCACTGAATTCGACATGGTCCGCTTCGTGCATACCGCTCTATCCACCCTTACGGACGTTTTACCGGTGATGCTGGGGCCTGTCTTGATGCTCTTCTTGGGACTGGGATTATTCATGACGCGCGAGCCGTCCAGAAACATACACATAGAATTGTTTGTATTGTTTTTTGTGTTTTTGCAGTGGTTTGTGAGCTTGTTTGTCCTCTCCCCCGCGCCGCGGTATCTCATGTCGTGCATTATTGCCCTCTCTACGTGGTCGGCCTATGGCATGGTGGCGGTAAGCCGTCAGGCGGCATCATTACGGTTTGGACCCGTACTGCGGCTGGTGCCGGTGGGCGCGCGTGTGGATTCCAGGTGGTTGCACGCGGTGAGAACGGAGGGTGCGGAACACATGGGGCGTCC
>CAYXPO010000090.1:0-11667 GCA_964466925.1 uncultured Nitrospirales bacterium | reverse complement strand
GCCGCATGATACCCTCTCTATGATAAACTGTGAGCGTTTACGGTACTCTCAAGCAGTAAGGAAGACCTGTTTATTCAGACGCTCCGGGCGCATGTGGAGCAGGTGGCGAATTTATTGCCGTCGTTTCAGCTTGAGGGTGACGTTCCGGTGGACGATTCGGCGCGGCGGGTGACCCGGCAACTGCTGGAGGCGCTGATGACCCCGGCGATGGCCAAGGCGATGCCGCTGTTCATCTCGGAGGTGAATCACATTCCCGCGCTCCGGCAAGCGTATATCGAGGAATGGCTCCCGCAGGTGAATTTCAAGCTGGCGGAGGTTCTTTCCAAGGGGATGGACGCGGGATTGTTAAAGCGTCTGGACCCGGTGATCACGGCGCGGGCGATCATTGGGATGTTCAGTGAATTTGTATTGACTCAGCAGGTGTTTGATTTGCAAAATGTCACGCCGATGCAGTTGGACGAGATTGCGAATACCATCGTTGCGATTGCGTTTCATGGCGTGTTGGCCACGGAAAGAGAAAGACTATGAAACCTATCCAAACGGCTAGAGTTGGGATATTGGCGGTGAGCCTGACCATGACGGGGCTATTCTCCGGCTGTGAGCGCGGGGCGCTGGGCCCGGTGCATGTGACGGGCCAGATCGAGGGGGTGGCGGTCACGGCGGGCTCGAAAATAGGCGGGCGGGTGAAGGAGGTGTTGGTGAAAGAGGGGGACGCGGTGAAGGCGGGGGATGTGCTGATTAAACTGGACGATGCGGAGACCCAGGCGGCGCTGGCGGCGGCCACGGCGCAGTTGGCGGCACTCGAGGCGCAGTTGACGAAGGTGGAGACGGGCGCGACACAGGAGCAGTTGCAGCAGGCGGAAGCGGCGGCGAAGGCGGCGGAGGAACAATACACTCTGGCAAAGAAAGGGGCGCGGGAGGAGGAGATTCGCGCGGTGAAGGCGGCCTTGGATGCCGCGGCGGCCCAACTCGATCAGGCGAAGAGTGATTTTGCCCGTGTGGAACGGCTTGTGAAAGAGGGCGCGGCGACGCAGCGGCAGTATGATCAGGCGCGCACCCTGCTGGATACGGCGGAGGCGCAGCATCGTGCCGCGAAAGAAAAATACGGCATTGCCACCACCGGCTTGCGCAACGAAGAGGTGGCGGCGGCCAAGGCGGTGTACGACCGGGCGGCGGCGGCGCTGGCGGAAGTGCGCCGGGGCGCGCGGGAGGAGGACCGGGCGGCGGCGCGCGCGGCGCGGGATGCGGCGGCGGCGGACGTGGACCGCGCGAAGGTGGCGCTGAGTGAGATGGCCATTGTTTCCCCCATTACCGGCGTGGTGGAATCGCTGGACATTCATCCGGGGGATTTAATCAAGCCCGGCGCGGTGGTCCGGCTGGTGGACCCCGAAGACTTGGAACTGGTGGTGTATGTGAGCGCGGTCATGCTGGGGAAGATTCATCTCGGCCAAAAACTCACGCTTACCTCGGATGCGCACGGTCCGGAAACCTTTCAGGGGGAGATCATTCACATTGCGTCACAGGGAGAATATACGCCGCGCAATTTACAGACCCAGGAAGAGCGCGTGCAGCAGGTGTTCGGCGTTAAACTGAAAATGAACTCGCATGGCGGAAAGCTGCGCGCCGGAATGACCGTGACCGCGCAGTTGCCCAAAAACGGCCCCGCGGCCCACTAGATGCCCTCATGATGAACGGCACACCCCCAATGCTATCCAGACCCTCGATCATCAAGGCGGAAGGCCTGACGCGCCGCTTCGGTGATTTCACGGCGGTGGACCACGTGGACCTCGACATTGAAGAGGGCGATATTTTCGGATTTCTGGGGCCGAACGGTTCCGGCAAGACGACGGTCATCCGCATGCTGTGCGGGCTGCTGCGCCCTTCGCAGGGCCGGGCCACCATTCTGGGGAATGACGTGGCGCACAACAGCGAGGCGGTGAAGCGCAGCATCGGCTACATGTCACAGCAGTTCAGCCTGTACGGCGACCTGTCGGTCATTGAAAACCTGACGTTTTACGCCGGGATTTACGGCATACCGCGCAGGGAACGCGCGGCGCGGATGGAGGAAGTGATTGACATCGTCGGCATCGGGGATTACCGCAAGCAATTGGCGATGCGGCTCTCCGGCGGGTGGAAGCAGCGGCTGGCGCTGGCCTGCGCGCTTGTGCACCGGCCCAAACTGATGTTCCTGGATGAACCCACGGCGGGGATTGATCCGGTGGCGCGGCGCGACTTGTGGAACCTCTTGTTCGATCTGGCCGGACAGGGCATCACCTTTTTTGTGTCAACGCATTACATGGACGAAGCGGAGCGGTGCAGCCATATCGGCTATATCTATTTCTCGAAATTGATCGTGTGCGGAACCCCCGGCGACTTGAAACGCCTGCCGGAAGTGACGCCGGACGGGGCCGTCCGCCTCGAATTGCGGTGTCCTCGTATTGCGGCGGCCATGCGGTGCCTGAACACCTTCGAGTATGTGCTTGATGCGACGATTTTTGCCGACGTTGTGCATGTGTTGGCGCGCGAAGGCCATGAACGGCGGATTGTGCATGATCTGGAGCATAATGGTTTCCCCGGCGCCACGGTGCATCCGATTCCCGCCACACTGGAGGACGTGTTTGTGACGCTGAGCCGTCAGCGGGCCAAGGAGAACGGACGTGTTTAGAGGATTGTACGCCATCATCTACAAAGAAACGCGCCACATTCTGCGCGATCCCAGAACGCTGTTCCTGATGCTCCTGATCCCCATGCTCGAATTGACCATCTTCGGTTTTGCGGTGAATCTCGATGTAAAGAACATCCCCACCGTCGTGTACAACCTCGATGGGCGGGAACCCCGCCGAAAACTGGTGGATGCCTTCATCAATACCGGGTATTTCCATGTGATCGGCACGGCACAGTCCGATCAGGAACTGTATGGCGCCATCGTGGCGGGCACCGTCAAGGTGGGCATCAAAATCCCCCCGGATTTCACCGACACCCTAGCCACCGGAACCACCACCAAGGTGCAGGTGTTGATTGACGGGAGCGATTCCACCTCCGCCCTGCAGGCCCTCAACACCAGCAACGCCATCGCCTTCGGACAATCCCTTAAAATTCTCGCCAGCGTCGTGGGCGGCGTCACCGAAATGCCCCTCGAAGTCCGCCCCCGCATCCTGTTCAATCCCGACATGAAAACCGCCAACTTCATGATTCCCGGTCTGGTGGGCGTGATCCTGCAAGTGGTGATCATGCTGCTGACCGCCTTCGCGATTGTGCGCGAAAAGGAACAAGGCACCCTCGAGCAGCTCATGGTGACGCCCGTGTCGCGCCTCGGGCTCATCCTCGGCAAATTGGTGCCGTACGGTTTCGTGGGCATCTGCGAATCCGTCTCCGTGCTTTTCCTGATGCGCACCCTGTTCCAGGTGCAGATCGCCGGGAACATCCTCTACCTCGCCGGTTTCACGCTCATTTTCCTCTTCACCACGCTGAGCCTCGGACTCCTCATCTCCACCTTCACCGACAATCAAATCCAGGCGCTGCAGTTTTCCTTTCTAATCTTGCTGCCGTCCTTCCTGCTTTCCGGATTCATGTTCCCCCAAGAGACCATGCCCGCCATCATTTACTGGATCGGACAAGTGGTCCCCGCCACCTATTTCATCCGCATCCTGCGCGGGATTATCCTCCGGGACGCCCCGATGGAAGCCCTGTGGACCTCCGGCCTCATCCTCGCCTGCATGGGCGTCACCGTCATCACGCTCGCCACCTTGCGTTTCCGCAAAACGCTGGCATAGTTGTTTTGCGTGTATTCATGATTGTTTTACACAAACCTTTCTTTTTTTGCGGGCATGCCAATCTTGACAAAACCATTTGGGTGGTGTATATTTTCAGCGATGGCAACAGCCAGTTTGCCCGCTGGTCTGAGATATCGGCTGTCACGGCCGGTACTTTCCCAGCGGGTTTATTTTTCCGCGAGGGGCGTATGAGACCAAAAAGTGTTTTTGCAGTAATGCATGGCGATGCACTTTGGAATAGTGTATTAAAGGCTTTTTACTCTGGCAAATACATGCCGTAAAAATTATTGCCAAGAATCAACAGCGATTTGTTGAGATTTTTGTGGCCCATCCCGTACCTCCAGAACAGTTGTTTTCTGACCGTGTTCAGGAAGTATTATTTAATCGCGAACTCTATAATCGCTGTATACTTTAACATCTTGAAAAAATGCCGCTGTGATGCAATGAAAGCATACAAAATGTATTGCTCTTCCATATTGTTTTGGGCTGTTCGCCTATGGTAATGCACAATGTCGAGATCATAGTGGTGGGCGGCGGGCACGCCGGGATCGAGGCGGCGCTGTGCGGCGCGCGCATGGGTCACCGTACCCTTCTGCTGACCATGCAGATCGAGAATATCGGGAAGATGTCGTGCAATCCGGCCATTGGGGGGATTGCCAAGGGGCAACTGGTGCGGGAGATTGACGCCTTGGGCGGTGAAATGGGCCGGTGCACGGACCGGACCGGCATCCAATTTCGCATGTTGAACCGATCCAAAGGCCCGGCGGTGCATTCGCCGCGCGCGCAGGCGGACCGGGTGGCGTATCAATACGACATGAAATGGGTGTGCGAGCAGGAACCGAACCTCACGCTGCAACAGGGCGAGGCCGTGGATTTCCTGGTGCGGGAAGGCGGGGTGGCGGGCGTGGTCACGGCGCTGGGCGCGGAGCTTCGCGCGCGCGCGGTCATTGTCTGCACGGGCACCTTTCTCGCGGGCCGCCTGCATTACGGCATGACCACGGTGGACGGCGGGCGCAGCGGGGATCCGCCGGCGCGGGGGCTGTCGGACGCCTACCGCCGGATGGGATTCGAGGTGGGGCGGCTCAAAACCGGCACCTGCGCGCGGATTCACCGGCGGAGCATTAACACGGCGGTGATGACCGAACAGCCGGGCGATGACGATCCGAGGCCGTTCTCATTCAGCACGCCCATAGAGACCTTTCGCCCGCATCAGATTTCGTGTTGGATTACCTACACCACCGAGGCCACACAGGAAGTCATTAAGAAAAACCTGGATCGTTCGCCCCTGTATTCCGGCCGCATCCACGGCATCGGCACGCGGTATTGTCCGAGCATCGAAGACAAGGTGGTCAAATTCCCGGAACGGAACCGCCATCACATTTTCCTGGAACCGGAAGGGTTGAATACAAACGAAGTGTACGTGAACGGCATGTCCACCAGCCTGCCGGAAGACGTGCAATGGGCCATGCTCCGCACCGTCACCGGGTTGGAGGAGGCGGAAATCATTCGCCCGGGCTATGCGGTGGAATATGATTTCGTGCTGCCCACGGAACTCAAGCCGAACCTCGAAACCAAGCGGGTGCGCGGCTTGTTTCATGCCGGGCAGATCAACGGCACGTCGGGCTATGAGGAAGCGGCGGGCCAGGGGTTGTTTGCGGCGTTGAACGCCGTGCGGTATTTGCACAACGAGCCGCCGCTGTATCTGGGACGCCACGAAGCCTACATCGGCGTGATGGTGGACGATCTGGTCACGCGCGGCGTGATGGAACCCTACCGCCTGTTCACCTCGCGCGCGGAACACCGCCTGCACCTGCGCCACGATAACGCGGACCAGCGGCTCGCGCACTATGGATTCGGCAACGACGCCGTGCTCAATCGCATGCGCGCGCGCGAAACACGGACCCATCAGGAAATCACACGGCTCGATTCCGTCACCTTGCTGCCGACAGAGGAAATCAACGCGTTTCTCGAAGCACGCGGCGCGCCGGTCATGAACACCCCGGCGACAGCGGCCCAGTTTTTGCGCCGTCCGGAAATCACGATCCAGGACGTGTGGCGCTTCACCCCTCCGCCCGAATCCTTCGATTTCGAGACCGCCGAACAGATTGAAATACGCGTGAAATACGAAGGCTACTTCGCGCGCCAGGAAAAAGACGTTGAAAAATTCCGCAAGGCCGAACGCATCGCCCTCCCCGACGACCTCGACTACGATGCGATTCCCGGACTCCCCCGCGAAAGCCGCCAGCGCCTCAAGGAAGTGCGCCCTGTCAACTTCGGCCAAGCCGCCCGCATCCCCGGCATCCGCGCTTCCGATATCACCGTCCTGCATATTCACGTCGAAAAACTGCGGCGCACTAACAGCAGTCTAAGGACCTAAAGGACAGCAAAGACACCAAAGACTAATAGGTTATCTGGAAAACAACGTGGAGGACGCCTCATGAAACCTTTCCCGAAGCGCAGTTATCCGAGTATGGGGGTGTTTTTTGACGATATGCGGTTTTTGCTTAAAAACCGGCGGGCGATAAAACAGTTGATGGCGGGAACGGGCATTGATCCCAAATTCCGGGAGCGGTTGATGCTGGCGGTGACGGAGGTGAACAACTGCCGGTTTTGCGCGCGGGCGCACACGAAGATGGCATTGGAGGCCGGGATGGAAGCGGAGGAAATCCGGAACTTGTTGGCGCGGGAGATGGAACGCATTCCGGAGGGGGAGCGCCCCGCAGTGTTGTATGCGCAGCATTGGGCGGAGACTTGCGGCCAGCCGGAGCCCGCGGCAGTGCACGCGCTGGAAGAACAATACGGAAAAGAATCGGTGGAATGGATGCATCTGGCGATGCGGCTGGTGCGCATCGGGAATTACACGGGCAATACGGTGGATCGAATCCTGTTCGCCGTGTCGTTTGGCCGGTGGGGCGCCCAGCCCGCGCTCATCGCTTCGCGGCGCGTAACCGGCTGACGGTATACGGACGAGCGCCGTTTTCATCGCGCCCGAATGCCGTCCTGGCAACTTCGGTTCCTTCGGAGTCCGATGCCCGCCCGGGCACGCCCGAACGATGCAAAATACCTTCACCGCGCCGCTTTTTGCGCGATTGTACCGTCTCCAAAGACCGTCATGAAGCGAAAATGCTGGGAGTAAAGGTCCAGTTCCAAAAGTTTTCCCCCTTTGCGCAGTTCCTCGCCGCCATAGCCGCCGTACCCGGTGGCGCGCCCGTAGGCAAACACGACGCCGTCCTCTTCAAACCAGAAATCATTCTTATGACTGTGCGCGGTGAAACAGGCCCGGATGTTTCCCGCCTGTTTGAATATAGGGGCCGCAAGGCCTTCCTCGTCCCCCCAATTCAATACGAATTCATCGCCCGCGCCGATGGTCCGGCCCTGATCAATGGCGTCCTGGTAGTTTTTCAAGGGAATATGAAAATAAGCGATGGCGGGAATGATTTTCCCGCGCGCCCGGGTGAGGCGGCGTGTTTCTTCCTGAAACCACCGGAGGTTTTCGGGCAGATGCCATTGCGGGCCGGAATTCAAAAAGAAAAGGTCCCATGCGGGATGGGGATCGCCTTCGCCCCGTACTTCCACCCGGAAATTCCCGCGTCCATCGCCATACGGGGCCACGGCGTTGGGGGTGGCGGCAATCCACTGTTGGGCCGCATCAAAATCTCCGGCATAATCATGGTTCCCCCAGACAAACGCCCACGGGACGCCGAGACCGCCCAGAAACGCCAGGTCGCGTTTCATCCACATGGGCGCGGTGTCCGGGTTGTCGTCCCCGCACCAGACATCACCGGTGACGGCCAGCAGGTCCGGCGCAAAATGGCGGATCATGGCCCGCACGTCCGCGCGGGTTTTTTCATTCAGGGCCTCGTCCACATTCGAGTGGAAGTCGGTGAGTTGAAGCACGCGGAAACCGGCGTTGTGGTTTGGCCGGAGCACGGCAAAAGCCTCCCGGTTTCCGTTCTTGCCGAACCCGCATGTTTTTTTGTTGTCCCTGTTCATCGTATGATGGTTGCTTTCCGGCATGTTGATGCGATGAAGAGTGTAACCGAAAGGAGGCCGTATGCGGGAATTGCCGTTGTGTCTCTTCGCCGTGCTGTTGGGGATGGGCGGTCTCTGGGCGGATTCCGCCGCGGCCCCATCGAAGACGGCGGAGCCCGGGCTTGCGTATGGAAACACGGCGGAACTGCCGCTTCCCAAGACGATTCTTTTTTCGGCAAGTCCGGAACAGATTATTGCGGACGCCCGGGCATGGGCGGAGCATGGCGTGCAGGCGTTTTTCATGGATCAGGTGGCGCGGGAGTGGTCCACGGATATTTGGGCCGCCGACAAGAAGCCGTGGACCATTGGGGCTTCCGACGAAACGTTCCAGCAGGCGAAACAGGCGAATGACCTCTGCAAGCGCATAGGATCCGAAACCTTCCTGAAAATTGCGTTCGATCATTTCTTTGAATGGTTTAACGACACCGCGTGGAAGCGCATCCAGGACAATTTCCGGCAGTTTGCGATTTTCGCGCGGGATTCCGGGTGTACCGGCATCGCGCTGGACATCGAATATTGCGGGGAGCAATACCGCTTTGACTGGCCGGGATACACCTATGACGGATACAGCCGGGAAGCCCTGGCGAAAAAAGTGCGGGACCGCATGACGGCGGTAATGCGGACGTTATACGACGAATTCCCCGGCATGGTCTTGCTTACCTTCCCCGAGCAGGAATTCAATCTGGGCATGGTCATACACCTGGCGTGGGTGGAAGAAGCCGCCGCCCGCCAGGCGCCCGGCGGGGTGCATTATTGCACCGAGTACACCTACCGCAACCCCAACATCCGGTACATGCTGGGGCATGCCTGGGCTTGCAACAGCCTGTTCCAGCACTTGTTGAGCCCGCGCGCGAAAGCGTATTGGAAAAGTCATTGTTCCATTGCGCCGGGCATATGGCCCTTTGGATTCGACTATCAAGCCGTGCAGGAACCCGGCATGCCGCTGGAGGAGTTCCGGCAGGGCTATGCCGCCGCGCTCATGGCGGGCCGCCGCTACAACTGGATTTACAGTCACAATTGCTATGAGCAATTGCTGGGGCGAAAACTGGACCTCTATGCCGGCCCGGCCAATTTGCAGGACTATCTCGAGGTCATCGCCCGGCGCGCGGTGGTGATATCGCCTCCGTATGTGGATGTGGCGGCGGAACTGCGCGGCATGACGCTCCGCGACTACCGGAAAGAATTGGGCGTGGCCCCCGTTCCACGATTCGTTGAACCGGGCGCCCTGCCGGATTTTGGCCTTATTCCGGCGAATTCCCTGGAGACGGCGGTGACGGAACAAAGCTGGCGTCTGGCCGTGCAGTATTTTCATGGCGAAGCCGTGAATCTTCAAAAACTGTTTTGCGCACAGACCCATTGGCTGGTGGCGGGCCCTTTCCCCAGTGATGAAACATTCAGCGGTCATGCCACGGCCTATCCGCCGGAACAGGGCCCTACTCCGGCGGCGGAATACGACACCGTGAACGGGAAAGGGCGGTGGATGGAATATGCGGCGCCCGACGATTCCATGTTTGTTGATTTCAAGAGCGTATTCACGCCCGCTGAAAGGGTGTGCGCCTACGCGCTGTGTTATGTGGCCTCCGAAAAGGAGCGCCCGGCGCAACTCCGCGTGGGAACGAATGATGCGGGAAAAGTGTGGCTGGGCGGCACGCTGATATACGATTATCCCGCCGAAGGCACGGCCTACCTTGACCGTGACGTTGTGCCGGTAACCCTTCCCCAAGGGGTGACGCCCCTGTTGGTCAAGGTCTGTAACAACCAGTTGAACTGGGGGTTTGTACTGAGAATTACGGACCACCAGGGGAAAACGCTGGACCATGTTCGGTACCTGCTTTCCCCCACGGAACCATAAAAATGCACGGCGGCCCGGAACCGGGTTGACAGCCCGGAAGAGCACCGGCGCATGGAGAAGCGTACACTTCCCGCCGCCCTTGTCCGCTTCTTGGCACAAATTCTTGTGCACGCGCCTGCCCCACGGGGCGCACGGTTTGCTATACTATCCCGAAATTACATTGAAGGAGAGCGTCATGAAACTGAGTTTTGGCGGTTATAGCTTCCACCGGTTGCTGGAATCGGGCAAACAGGACATTTTCACGTACATCACCGACTGCAAGGAGTTGGGGGCGACACAGCTCGATCCCTGGAATGCGCAGTTGGCCCCGTTGCAGGACGGCGATCAGGCGGCCAAGGCGGGGGCGGACCCGGGGCATGCCGTCCTGTCCGCCCAAGATGACGCCTACTTGCGGCGGGTGCGGGACGCGGCGGATGCGGCGGGACTGCCCTTTGGCTGCATCGCGGTGGACGGTGCGCACATTTATGAGGAGGATCCGGCGGCGCGGGAAGCCAACCGGCGTCTGGCCTATCGCTGGCTCGAGGTGGCGGAATTGCTGGGTGCGGCGCAGGTGCGGATTGACGCGGGCGGGCCGCAGGAACTGCCGGAGGCGGTGCTGAAAATCGTGGTGGAAGGGTATGAGGACCTCCTTGCGCGCGCGCAGGCCAAAGGCATCGAACTGCTCATGGAGAATCACTGGGGGCCGTCGGTGGTTCCGGAAAACGTGGTGCGCATCCTGGAGGCGGCGCCGGGCCTTGGCCTGCTGTTTGATTCCCACAACTGGGTGCCCGAACTGAAAGAGAAGGGCTGGGAACTCTGCGCGAAATACGCGCGGTCCACCCATTTCAAAACATTCACTTTCGACGCACAGGGCAATGATCCCTCGGTGAACCTGGAGAAGGCGGTCCGCCTGTTGGTGGAATCCGGATACAAGGGATGCTGGGGCGTGGAAAGCTGCCCGGAAGACGGCGATGAATACGGCGCGGCGGCAAAAACGGCGGCGCTCATCCGGCGGCATCTGGAAACCCTGGGTGCGCTGTGAGGGGGAAGGCCATGAGCACGAAAAAAACGCGCCTCGGCATCATCGGAGTAGGGCAGATCGGCAAGCAGCACCTCGACCGGTATGCCACAATCCCCGGCGTGGAAATGGTGGCGCTGGCGGATGCCAACAAGGCGGAAGCGCGGCGCGCGGGCAAGCTGTACAAGATTCCACAGGTGTATTTTGACGCCAAAGACCTTCTAAAACGGGCGGATATCGAGGCGGTGGACGTGTGCCTGCACAACAACCTGCACATGCCCTACACGGTGGCGGCGTTGAAGGCGGGCAAGCATGTGTATTGCGAGAAGCCGATGGCCGGGGCCTATTGCGATGCGGAGGCCATGCTAATCACCGCGCGCAAACTGAAAAAGAAACTGTCCATTCAACTGGCCACGCTGTTTTCCAGCGAGACCAAGGCCGCCAAGGCACTCATTGACGGTGGACACCTGGGCAAGCTCTATCATGCGCGGTCCACGGGATTCCGCCGCCGGAACCGTCCTTTTGTGGATGGCTACGGCACGGCGAGTTTTGTGCGGAAAGAGATCGCGGCGGGCGGGGCGCTATTCGACATGGGGGTCTATCACATCGCAAACATGCTGTATTTGCTGGGTAATCCGAAGGTGCTCACCATTACCGGGAAAACCTATCAGGAAACGGACATGGACCCCCAACGCTGCGCGGCGGGCGGATATGACGTGGAAGAGTTGGGCATGGGCTTTGTCCGGCTCGAAGGCGGCATCACGCTGGATATCCTCGAGTCCTGGGCCATTCATATGAACCGGTTTGAGGGCTCTTCGATTATGGGCAGCCAGGGCGGCGTGCGGCTGGAGCCCTTTGGCTATTTCCACAACCTGGGCGACCTGGAAATGGACTGTACCGCCGATTTGGAGGCCTTTGAGTACCGGCGTCAGAACGTGCACACCATGGGCGATGTGTATGACAGCCCGCAGCATCATTGGGTGGCGGCGCTCCAGGGCCGGGTGGACTTATTG
>CAYXPO010000089.1:0-11713 GCA_964466925.1 uncultured Nitrospirales bacterium | reverse complement strand
GCCCGGGGAGGAAAACCGATGAGCAATGACATGGAAGATCATGAACTGGTGTCCGTCCACGAATGCGAGAACGATGATGAGGCCGATATTATCATCGCCCTGCTGGAAGCCAACGGCATCGAGGCGTTTCTCAGCACGGAAATGCCGCATAGCGTGCTTCCGGTGTCGGATGACGCCCATGTGCTGGTCAATCACGAGGATGAAGCGGAAGCGCTCCGGATCATCGAAGAAAGCATAAAGGCCTCGGATGAGGAAGAAGAGGAATAGACAACATGGCAAAAGTAATCGAGGGACATTTCGACGGCGCGGGCAAGACGTTCGGCCTGGTGGCCAGCCGGTTCAATGAATTCATCACCCGGAAACTGCTCGAGGGCGCGATTGACACGCTCAAACGCCACGACGTGGCGGAGGAAAACATTACGGTGGCGTGGGTGCCCGGCGCCTTCGAGATTCCCTTCCTGGCCAAGAAGATGGCGGCTTCCGGACAATTCGACGCCGTAATAGCGCTCGGTTGCGTCATTCGCGGGGCCACCCCGCATTTCGACTACATTGCGGCGGAAGTGTCCAAGGGCGTCGCCAATGCCGGCCTGGAAACCGGCGTGCCCGTGCTGTTCGGCGTGCTCACCACCGAATCCATCGAGCAAGCCATCGAGCGCGCGGGCACCAAGGCCGGCAACAAAGGCAGCGACGCGGCCATGGGCGCCATTGAAATGGTCAATCTGCTGGGCCGGCTCTAGCATGATCAATCCACGAGCACGCCGCGGCGCGCGGGAACGCGCGGTTCAGTTTTTGTTCGGCCTCGAGTTCACCCAGTACGCCTGGGAGGACGCCATCGAGGATTTTTGGACCGTGTGTTCCTCGCGTCCTTCGGTCCGGTCGTATGCCGAGGTTTTGATCCGGGGCGTGTGCGCGCATCAACAGGAACTGGACCAGCGCATCGCCGAAGCCTTGGACAAATGGTCGCCGGACCGCGTGGGTTGCCTCGAACGCGCGGTGGTCCGGGTCGCCTTGTTTGAAATGCTTCACGTGCCGGATGTCCCGCCCGCGGTGGCGATGAACGAAGCGATTGAAATCACCAAACGGTTTGGCGCGGACGATGCACCCCGGTTCGTCAACGGGGTGTTGGACCGTCTCTTCCGCGGCGTGACCGGGAATCATCAGGATGCGGTACGTTGATCTGCATCTTCACACCCATCATTCCGATGGCTCCGATTCCCCCGCACGCGTGGCGCAGCGCGCCGCGGCCCTGCCAATCGCCGCCATTGCCCTGGTGGATCATGACACCGTGTCGGGGGTTGCCGAGGGGCAACAGGCGGCCCATGCCCTTGGATTGGGCTTCCTGACCGGCACGGAGATCAGCGCGCGCTTTGAATCCAGCGAAGTGCATATTTTGGGCCTGGGCGTAGATCCCCATGATCCGGTATTGACCCGCGCCCTCGATGCGTGTGTGGCTGCGCGGAAGGAACGCGGCCTGTGCATGCTTGAACGGCTGCGCGATTTGGGGATTGTGCTGGATAAAAACGTATTAGACGCCCGCGCCGCGGGCGGGGCGGTGAGCCGCATGCATATCGCCGCCGAACTCCGCAATCAAGGCATCACCAAGAGCACCCAGGAAGGCTTTGATCGTTTTCTGAACACGGGCCGTCCGGCCTATGTGCCGAAAACCCTGATGGCCGCGCCCGCCGCCATCGAACTCATCCACCGCGCGGGCGGTCTGGCGTTTTTAGCCCACCCCGGGCTTAGCAAGAGCACCCGCCGGTGGCTCCCCCAATTATACGAACTTCCCTTCGACGGCATCGAAGCCTATCACATAAGCCATTCAAAGAGTGACACGGGCGATTTCCTGGCCTTCGCGAAAACACGCCGGTTGCTGGTCACGGGCGGAAGCGATTGCCATGGCGCCATGAAGGGCGCCCCGGAAATGGGGAAAGTGAAAACACCCGTTTCCTGTTATGAAACAATTTGCGCCGCCCTAAAAAACACTATTTCGATTCCGGGAGCGGGGTGATTTCACAGAAGGGCATGTCGTACTTGAGAATGACCAGCCCCTCCGAGGAAATGCCCGCGTTGGCCAAGTGCAACCGCCGCAGCGAACTCATGCCCTTGATCTTGGCGACGCTGGCGTTGGTGAGTTTCGCATTCACAATCCACAGCCGCTGGAGATGGGAGAGGTTCGCCAGCACCTCAAATCCGGTGTCGGTGAGGGCCACATCATAAAACTCGATTTCACGCAAGCCTTGCATGTCTTCCAAGTGCTTGATGCCATTGTCGGTTACGGCGGTATGAATGAGGTTCAAGCCGCGCAACCCGGAGAGATTGCGGACGTAGGCCATGCTGGCATCGGTGACCTTGGGCCCCACCAGTTCCAGGGCCTGAAGATCATTTGTGCCCAGGGCGCTGAGCGCGGAAAGATCCGCGCCGGCCTCCACGTCCACCGCCAGTTTCGCATCCACCGCCCCGGTCACCTGCACTTCGCCCCGCGCCTTGGTGTATTCCTTCCACGACTCCGTGCCGGTTTCGGTCCAGGGCCGGGTAAGAATGCGCCCTATCGGGTCGCTGGCCGGGAAATGCAATACGCGTTGCGCGGGCGGCTTGCTGAGTTCGGCCTCGAGTACGGGGGCGGGCGGTTTCGCGGTAATCGCGCAAAACGGGAGCACTTTTTGCAGGGCGGTCTTGTCCCGTTCGGGCAGGGCGGCATCCACGGTAAGTTCCGTCAAATCCGTGAACCGGGAAAGCACGAGGAGATTCTTCTCGTTAATCGCAATGCGGGGAAGCCAAAGCGATTTGAGCATGGGCGCGGGAACCGCGGCCAGAGGCGCGAGATCGTCCGCGAGCGAGTCGTCCGCCTTCATGTACAGCGCCAGCCCGGTGCGCACTTTCACATTGCCCTTCGCCTCTTCGTAGGGCTGCCAAGCCTTGGCGTCGCGGGAACCGGCCTCCCGCGTGAACAGACTGCCCACCGAATGGTCTTCTGGAAAGGCAATGGCGATGATGTTCGAGGGGATGTCTGCTTCGCGCGCGGATTTGGATGAAATCCAATTCCAAATCAACGCCCCCAAACACACCACCAGGACGGCCGCAAGGAGGTAGGTGGTGCGGTGCGGGTTCTTGACCTTTTCCCGGGCCCGGTTCAGCAGGTGTTCGGTGCGGGCCAGGGCTTCATCGCGCTCTTCGAGGGTTTGGCGCAGCGCATCCATTTCCTTTTGCGCCTTTTCAAGAAATCCCGCCTTGTCATCGGCCTGCCGGCGCAGTTGTGCGATCTCGTTTTCCAATTCCTCATGGGAGGCGCTGGTGTCATGGGCGGCGGATTGTATGGATTGGAGTTCCGCTTGAAGCTTCTGGATCATCTCCTCGCTGCGCCGCTTTTCCTCCGCCGCCTTGGTGGCCGCTTCCTCACGGTCCTTCAGGGTGTCTTTCAGCGCGTCCAATTGCTTTCGGGCCTGCTCCAAATCCTGGTTTTTGGCCGACTCGTTTTTCCGGAGATGCTCCAATTCCTGCGTAAGGCGTTTTTCGGAATCCGAGGCCTGTTTGGTTTGTTCATGAAGCGCGACCAGTTCATTTTGCAGGCGGGTAATTGCTTCCTGGTGCTCGGCGCCCGTTTGCGAGGCCTGTTCCATGGATTGCTCCCGCTGCCGCAGGGCGGCGCGCAAGCGCTCCATTTCCTGTTGCGCCTCCTGGAGGGCGCTTGATTTCGCGGCTTCGTTGGCGCGGAGCTGTTCCACTTCGCGGGCCAGCGCGCTTTCCGAACTCGATGCATGCTCCGCCTGCTGGCGAAGGACATCCAGTTCGTGTTGCAGCCGTTCCATCCGGGCGTTCTGTTCGGAACTGCTTTTTTCCGCCGTGGTCACGGCGGTTTGTTGCGCCTGCAGTTGCTGGCGGAGTTGGGCCAACTCACTCCGGGCGCTTTCCAAGGCCTTGGATTTTTCCGTTTCACTGCCGCGCATGGCCTTCAACTCTTGATCCAGCAGCGTTTCCGACTCGGAATATTCGTGCACCTTCGCGTGGAGGGAAACCAATTCATTCTGCATGGCCGCGATGGCTTCCTGGCTCATCGAACTGCGCTGCTTGGCGTCGTCAAGCTGGGCTTCGCGCTGGGAAAGCAGTTTCTTAAGCTTTTCCATCTCCGAACGTGTGGTGTCCAGGGAGGCGGATTTGGCGGCCTCATGGGCGCGCAGTTGCGCCACTTCCGCCGCCAGGGCCTCTTCGGAGGAGGAGGCGCGCGCGGCCTGCGCCTGCAATTGATCCAACTGCTGGCGCAAGGCGGTCATGGCCTGCTCGTGCTCCCGGCTCCGGGCTTCGGCCTCGCGGACGGCGTGTTCCCGTTCATTCAACGACTTTTTAAGCGCATCGAGTTCCGCCCGGGCATTGTCGAGCGCGGCGGATTTGTCCTTTTCATTTGATCGAAGCTGCTGCAATTCGGACTGAAGGGCTTCTTGCGAAGAAGAGGCCTGCTGCGCCTGCGTGCGGAGGGCGTCCATCTCCCGGCGCATCTCTTGCATGGCCTGTTCGCGTTCCGCACTCTTTTTTTCCGCTTCCGCGACCGCCTGTTCACGGTCTTTCAGCACCTCCTGCAGGCGGGAAAGTTCCCCGCGCGCGTCGGTCAGCGATCTGGCCTTGGATTCCTCCTGGGAACGCAGCTTTTGAAGTTCTTGGTTCAACAACACTTCGGAGGCGGCGGCGTTTTCGGCCTTTTCATGCAGCGCGACGAGTTCCTCCTCCATCTTCTCCATGATTTTTTCATGCGCTTCCGTCTCATGCGCCGCCTGCGCTATCGCGGCTTCGCGTTCTTCCAGGGTGGCCCGCAAACGGTCCATTTCCGTACGCGCCGTTTCCAGGGCCTGCGCCTTTTCCTGTTCTTTTCTGCGCAGCGATTCCACCTCCGCCGCCAGGGCCTGCTGCGACTCCGCGGAGAGTTCGGACCGGCTCTTGATGGCGGCCAGTTCCCGCTGTAGTTCGGCAATGGTGTTTTGCAACCGGGCATTGTCCAGTGTTTCGGCTTGGCGGGCGTCGAGGGTGGCGCGCAGGGACTGCCCCTGATGCAGTTGCACGGAAATCACCTGCTCGATGCTTTCCCGTTGGGCGGGGTCCAGCAGGGCGGACAATTGCTTGACGTTGCCGAGGGTCTCTTCAAGCAGCGCCTGCAACCGGGAACACTCTTGCAGGGCCTCCCGGGTGCGCCCCAGGGCGGCGAGGTTTTGGGCGCGCAGATAGAGCACGGCCGGGCTGTTCGGAAGGCTGGGCGCGAGTTTATCCGCCGCGGCCAGTGCTTCTTCGTGCCGCTTCTCCCGGTACAAGGCAACACATTGCTTATGTAGGTCTTCAACCGCTTGAGGGTGCATCGTATCGTTACCCTTGCCGAAATCCTTTTCCAGCAACTCCTTCCCCAACATGGTATCGCACTGCATCCTTAGTGTACCATAAACAGGCAGCCGGCCTTCCAGAAAAACTTTGCCCGGCGCGCGGAGGTCTCCATGGCCGAAGAACAGACCCATTGGATTATAGCGTGCCAATGCGGCCAAAAGATGAAAGTGCCCATTGACGCGGCAGGCAAAACATACAAGTGTGTGAAATGCGGCGAACGCATCAAAATCAGCGAAACGTCCGCACCGCCCGCGGCCCCGGCCCCATCGCCCGCCGATGCGCCCAAGGCGCGCGAGGTTATCGGGCAGATGCTCTTGGATGCCGGCCTCATCACCGCCGCGCAATTACAGGAGGCCCTTGAACAACAGAAAAAGCAAGGCGGAAAAACCTTCGAGAATCTCATTCGCCTCGGGCATTTGAAGAAAGAGGCGCTGCACGATTTTCTCTCCCGGCAGGCCGGCGTGGCCGCCATTGATTTAAAGCGCGTGCAAATAGACCGCAAACTCATTGAGAGCATCCCGCGGGAACTTGCCCTGGAATGCTCGCTCCTTCCCATTGACAAACTGGGCAAATTGCTGACGGTGGCCATGGCCTGCCCGCTGGACAGAGACACCATTGAAAAAATGGAGCAATTGACCGGGCTAAAAGTGAAGGCGGTGTTGTGCAAGCTCGACGACATCGTGGCCGCCGTTAAAAAATACTATCCTGATCCCTCAGCCCCCGTATTCAGCGAGGAGACACTTAGTTCTCTGCCCAAAGCCTCCGCCGCCCCGAAACTGGAGGTGACCGAAGGGATCAACCGGTTGGAGGATATTCCCAAGAGCGCGGCGGTGCTGGAACGGTTTCGCGCCCTGTTGGATTCCCCCGCCAAGGGGTTGGGCGAACTGGCCGCCGTCATCGGCGAAGACCCCGCCCTCGCCGCCGGTGTGTTGCGCCAGGCGAATCATGCCGCCTATGGCCTGCCAGGACAGGTAGACAATATCGCCATGGCGGTGGCGTTGCTGGGCCGGGAAGGAATCGCGGGGGGGATGACTGCGGCGGACGCCTATCCCACGGCGTGGATGGAAGAATACCGCCGGCGTTGCGTGCGGTGCGCGCGAATCGCGGAAGGGCTGGCGCAGGCCGTGGGGCAAGTAAACCCGGGCGCCGCTTTCACCGCCGGATTGCTTTCCGGAATTGGCGCCTTTGCCTTGACGTCCGTTGCCAAGGAAGGGTATGCCGGATTGGGGGAGGCCCTTGACGGGCCGGCTCTGAATGCACACGAAACGAAAGCGTTTGGGCTGGGACATCCCGAGGCGGGAATGATGCTCGCGGTGCGCTGGGGGTATCCCGACGCCCTTGCGCAGGCGTTGCGTCATTATCTCGAGCCTGAAAAGGCCGCCACGGAAAAAACATTACCCCGGCTGCTGCATATTGCCGCGTGCCTCGCCAGTCTTGACGAAGAAGCCGCCGGAAAACATCTGGAACCGTTGCGGCCGATGCTCAATGAACTGAAACTGGATGTTGCAACCGCGATCCAGGTCGCCCGTCAACATCCCTCAACCGCATGAAGCAAAAGACATGTCTGAACAAGAAGCCTTGCGATTCCTGAAGGAAATCCCGCAGTGCCCGGAGGCGCAGCGTCACCTGCAAAAATTGAAAGGGAGAAATGCGGTGCAGGACCTGACGGTGCTGGCGGAAACGCTGGGATATCATTTTACGGAAACGGAATACCGGACCGCCATCGTAACGTTGTCGGAAGGGGAATTGTCTCCGGAATCGCTTGATGCCTTGATTCAAGAGATGACCGGCACCCCGTAACCTCCCTTACGGGTTCGTGAAGTTAATCATCAAAGAAGGGCATCCATCACATCCCTCGGAGACGTGATGCATGGTTTTGGGGACCGAGTGGGGGAGATTGGGGTCTTGGAGCACCTGTTTGAACGATTTTTCAAAAATCGTTCCCAAGCGGAACGCCGTATTGCCTTCTACCAGTCCGCAGGTGTACAAGACGCCTTCCGGATCGGCAAATATCATCCGGGCGGGGCCATTGCAGTTGGGGGTTTCCCCATAGGTTTGCGGATCCGCCCACCCCACCTTTATCCCTTTCGATTCGAGAAACGCCAGCCGATCACAAAGGTCCCGCTTCACATAGACGGTCATCTTCGCCGAATCCAATTGATCAAGCGCTTCAAGATCGTCCCCGGTCAAGTTTTCCGTATCGAAATGGATCCCCAGGGTCATTCCATGCGCCTCCTGCGCCCATTGAGCGATTTTCCAA
The DNA here is from genome assembly GCA_964466925.1 of uncultured Nitrospirales bacterium. Taxonomy (GTDB): domain Bacteria; phylum Hydrogenedentota; class Hydrogenedentia; order Hydrogenedentales; family CAILVY01; genus CAILVY01. The sequence continues at coordinate 4,092 of CAYXPO010000089.1, read as the reverse complement.
ATGTCGGGATAGTTGGAAGGCGCCGTCCGCAACGTCAATATCAGCCACGAAACCCCGTACGCCGCCGCTTCATCAATGACATTGAGCCAGTCCTCCACCGTCAATACACGGGCCGGCGCCGGCGCATTTTCCCGGCGGGCAATCCCTTCCGATGAAACATCCATCCACAAAAACGTTATCGTGGGTTGTGGTTCCTCCCCGGTTTCCGCCACTGTTTTCAGTCCTTCCCGAATACGGCGCACGACATGGAACGGATCATCAGGATTCATTCGAACAGAATTCTCCACATTGCCCTTGCTGCATTTACACCCTCGCGTTGCCGTTGGGGTGCGATCCAAATTGTAAGGTAAATCATCCGCCATATCAAATCCTCACTGCCAAAGCACTTGGTTCGCTTGTATAGTCACGTTGACGTCCGCTGTCTTCTATAACATCAGAACGCAGAAGTTAATTTCCGCAACGCGTTTTGCGTTTTTTACAGGGGCTCGGTGTATTTCACAATAATCGCACTTGTCCATTTTCCTCCAATTTGTTATACTTCAGAGTGTCCGGTAGGGCATAAATTGAATCGTTTTTCCCTGCTGTGTGCGATTGGGCCTAGAAGCGTTGATCCTTTTCGTATCGTCCGGGAGTTCAAAATCCGAGTAGCCTACGACAGGCCGCCCAAGGCGGAAGCCGGATGGCTACCGTGAGAACACCCCCCTGTTGAGGCAGAGGTTCGATACGCCCTATTGGCCTGCCGGCATGTGCGGGGCTTTTTCAGGAGCGGATGTCATAGTCCGCTTCTTTTTTTTTTGGGGGGGGGGAACACATGGCAGGGATAAAACGGGCGCGTAATAAACACTTGACATTTTGGCTAGGAATACGTAAACTACAGAAGGATTGGAGGCTTCCATCCGGACGAGACAGTCAGAAAAAGGTTGTGAGCACGCTTATTCGCGTTTATTTTCAAGGGTAAGTGGCGGTGGCGGGATCGGAGAAGGCGGCTAGGCTAAACCTAATAAAGTGTTGACAGAAAATCAGATTTATGATAGCCTCAACAAACGCAGGGCGGGAAAATGTAACAATGGTTGGCGTGGTGTCCCGAAACGGCAAGGTCCTTCCCCGGTGGCGGGGGAGTTTCGCCGGTTCTTGGCATACCCCAGGTAAAGGAGTTTAAGTCCTTTGTGGTTCACCAAGCCTAAAAAGGCCATAGGTCTCGATGTGGGAACCCACTCCGTGAAGGCGGTGCAAATGTCGCGGACGGGCGGGCGGCTCTGCCTGGATGAGGTGGGGTACGCCTTGTTGGATCGCAATCAGGTGAACGCCAATCCCATTGCGGCCAATGCCAACGCGGTGCGTCAGGCGTTGACGGCCATGAGCTTGAATGATGCGTTGCTGGTGGCGGCCCTGCCGGGTCAGACGGCGGTAATCCGGTATCCCAGGATTCCGGAACCCCCCCGGGACCAAATGGCGTCCGTGGTGGAACGGGAAGCGGGGCAAAACATCCCGTATGATCTCAATGAAGTGTTTTTGGATTGGGCGCCCTTGGAAGAGACCACGGAAGGCGGGCAAAAGCAGATAAAAATCCTGTTGGCGGCGGCCAAGCATGATGTGATCAGTTCCCGGCTTCAGGTGCTGGAAACCGCCGAAGTGAAATGCGGACTGCTTGGGGTGGATTCCCTGGCCTTGGCGGATGCCGCGGAAGCCTGCATGATGCTCCATGTGGGCGAGACGGTGGCGCTGGTGAATATAGGCATGACCTCCGCCAGTATTCACTTTGTGAAGGACGGAATATCCAATTTTATCCGGGATGTAAGCTGGGGCGCGCGGGAAATGATTCAGGCTATTGCCAAAGAACGGCGCTGCGATTTGGATGAAGCGGAACGCTTGCTGAAAGAGTCGGTTACCGCATCCGCGGAAGCGCCTCCCGCCGCGCCGCGAGAAGAGGAAGGCGCGGAGAATCCTGTTCCTCCAGGCCCCTTGGGCGGATCGCCGCTGGATCCCCTGGACAGTGAATTGGGGTTGGGCAGTCCGTTGGGCGAACCGGCGCCCCGGCCCATCATTGGCTTGGAAACGTCGGCCAAACGCGATGTTCGCGACATAATCACGGCCCCGATGACGCGCCTGATTTCCGAGGTGCGCCGGTCTTTTGATTTTTATGAACACCAGCTGTATGAACGCCCGGTTGACCGGATCATCATCAGCGGCGGCGTGGCCCGCCTTCCCTTGCTGGCATCCACCTTTATGGATGAATTGGGGGTTACCAGCGTGGAAGTGGCGGATCCCTCATCGGGCGGGATCATTCTCGGCGATGATGTGTCCATGGGAATCCTGCGGGAATGCCCGGCGCAGTTTATGGTGGCGATTGGGCTGGCGGGAAGGGGGATGGCGGACCTATGATTCGGATCAATCTGTTACCCCATGAATTGCGCCCCATCAAGCATTCGGCATTGCCGCATTTTGTGAGTTGCCTTGTCCTCTTTCTGGCCATTGCGGGAATGGCCTACATATTCATGACCGTGCACGGGCATGTGGCGGGGGCCACGGATGAGTTGGCGGCCAAGAAAACGGAACTGGCCTCGCTGGCGGAGCAGGTCAACAAGTACAATGAATTGAGCGAACGCAAGATCACGCTGGAGAAAAAAGCGCAAATCATCAAGGAAATTCTCAGCGACCGGGTTATTTGGTCGGAACATCTGAACCAACTGGCCAAGCTTACCCCCGGCAATATCTGGTACAAGCGGATTCGGGTGGTGTGGCAGGGGTTTAAGGAACAACAGGTCAAGACCGATCCCAAGACCGGAAAAGCGGTTTTGGACCCCAAAAACCAAAGGCCCATGCTGGAAACCAAGACGGTTCAAAAACCCGTGCTGGAGATTTCGGGGTATGTCGTGGCGGACGAACAGGGTGAACGCCAAGTGTCGCCCCTGCTGGAAGCCACCACGCGGCCGGATTCCGAATTCGCCAAGGTTTTCGTGTTACAGCCGCCCAAACTGGAAGACACCGAATTTAAGGGATTCAAGGTGCGCAGTTTCACCCTGAATTATGTGATTGTGACCGGAGGACAAACCTGATGCTGGACCTGTTCAAAGGCAAGGTTACTCCCGTGGACTGGGCGATTTCCGCCGGCATTGTGGGCGTCGCGGTTTTATTGTGCGCCGGGTTTTATTTCGGCGTTTATATGAACCAGCAGGCCAAACTGGCCAGTTTGAACAAGCAGCTGACCGACATTCGGGGGCAACTGAAAACGGCCTACGATATCAAGACCAATTCGGAAAAGCTGCAAAATGAAGTCAACAAAATGGATGATTTGGTGAGCCGGTTTCAAAACCGGTTGCCGGATGAACGCGAAATTCCGCAACTGCTGAGGAAGTTCGAGGCGCTGGGCGACAGCATCGGATTGCAGGTGGAACTGCTGGCGCAACCCACGTTCCAGGACTCAAACAAGGAAACCATTCCGTACAAAGTCACGGCCCGCGGGAACTTTCACCAGATTGCCTCGTTCATCAATCTTCTGGAACGCGACGAGCGGTATTTGAAAGTGTCCGATATTGACATTGGCGAACAAAACGCCGGGGTCTCCGAGTGCACCTTTACCCTGAGCACGTTCCGGTTTATTCAGTCCGCCACAGGCCCTGAAGCACAGCCTTCAACAGCGGGTGAGAAAAAGTGAATCCGCAAAACAAGAAACAGATCATTATCGTCGCCGTACTGGCGGTCGTGCTGGTGGGGGTGTTGTTTTTTCAACTGACCCGGGGCGCCAAGCCCCCGGCGATGCCACCGGCAAAAACCGCGCCGGGCGGTTCCGCCGTGCCCGCCGCGATACCGGGCCCGCTCGCAGCCGCCCAGCACCCGGTCGAGTTGAAGACAGTGGCCATTGATCCGGACGCCTTGTTGAAGGATATCGAGGTGGTGCCGTTCGATTATCAATCCAACCGCATCGAGCGGGATCCGATGACCCCGCTCATCGGGATTATACGCGCGGGCGAGGCGGTAAAGGCGGTTGTCCCGGGAACGCCGCAGGACGTGCTGCAGAAGAAAGTGACGGGAATCATTTGGGATCAATACAATCCCATGGCGGTAGTGGATGATGAAGTGGTGGGCCTTGGA
>CAYXPO010000088.1:0-11715 GCA_964466925.1 uncultured Nitrospirales bacterium | reverse complement strand
GTATACCGAGGCGGATGTGGTGATGGACTTGCTGAGCGTGCCCAAATACCTCCAATGGCTGCGGGAGGCCCGCCGGGGCACGCTCCGCAGTGCGGCGGAATGGTGCTATCCCGTGCTGCGTCCGGCCGCGGTCTATTACGGCAGCCGCTTCGCGCGGAAGATGGTGTGGTACTGATGCCGGACGCCAATCCCATACGGGCCTTTTATGAACACTATCCCCGGATGGTGAGTTCGCCCTTTGGCGGCGTGGATTCCTGGAACCGCGGGTTATTCCGGTCGGTCTTGGCCGATCTGGAAATTTCCCTGGAAGGAAAACGCGTGCTGGATATCGGCTGCGGCCGTGGATTCGCGGAGGAGACGGTGGTGGAAGCGGGCGGCACATATTTAGGCCTGGATTTTGTCTGTTCCCGGAAGGGTTTCCCCTTTGTTCTGGGGGATGCCCATCACCTTCCCTTCCAGGATGCGCGGTTTGACGCTGTTTTGTGCATGGATGCCTTCGAGCATTTCCCGATTCCTTCACGGACCGCGCGGGAAATTTTCCGGGTGTTGACACCCGGCGGCCTGTTTTTCCTGTCCGCCCCCAATTACGGCAATGTGGCGGGATTGGTGAAGAAAGTGTATGAATGCAGCGGCGCGTATGCAAAGGACTCCTGGGCGCCGTTTGGCCGCTGGCAGGCGCAGGAATATGAGCAGGCGCTCACCCAACGCGGCCTGCGCCGTGTCTTTTCCCATGCCGGATTCAGCCCCATCCGCCGGATAGGCTACGGGGTCGAAACGGGCCTGGGCCTGTTTCCCTGGATGGAGCATCCCCGCATGCCGGACGCCATCCGCTTCCGGCTGCAACGCTTTTTCCAGACCTGCGGCCCCGCCGTGACAAAGATTTTGCCGGGCGCGAGCCTGCACCTCTTCTGGCGGATGGACAAACCCCCTGTCCCTGTTTGATTCAGCCCTGCCTTACCGGCGCCGGAGGCCGCCAAGGAGGTCCCGGAATTCCGGAATTTTGAGGGCGTGCGAAACGCCGGTGAAACTGAGGCAGGCCACGGCGATGGATATCACCACGTTGAGGCCTTGGGCCCAGAGCGCTTCATGCCCGAGGAAGTGATCCAGGCGGACATAGACCCCGTAGGTGACCGCGGACATTACGGCGGTGGCCGCGATAATGCGCGCAAAGGCGAAGAGCATATCCTTGTCCCAAAGCATGCCGAACCGGTTGCAGAGCAGGACATACAACAATGAAAAGTTCACGGTGTAGGAGAGGGTGGTGGCGAGGGCGAGGCCGCGGAATCCGAGCGGTCCGACGAGGGCGCAAATCAAAAGAATGTTGAGGGCCATGCTGGCCGTGGCGATAATCACGGGGGTTTTGGTGTTTTGTTCCGCGTAGAACCCCTGAACGCATACCTTGACCCAGGCGAAGGGGAGCAAGCCGGTGGAAAAAAAGATCAGGCCGGTGGTGGTCATGTCGGTCATGTTGGGCCCGAAATTTCCGTGTTCGAACAGAAAACGGATGACCGGGCGGCCCATGATGATGAGGCCGGCGGTGGCGGGGAGCATCATGAAAAAGCTGAGGCGCAGGCCGTGGGTCAAGGTATCGCGAATCACCGCATGGTTTCCGCGCGCGGCGGCGCGGGAGATTTCGGGGAGAATGGCGACGGCGACCGCAACACCAAAAACGGACAGGGGCAGTTGCACCAAACGGTTGGCGTAAAACAGGGCGGAAACGACGCCGCTTTCCAGCGAGTAGGCGAAGAAACTGTCCACCAGCTTGTTCACCTCACCCGTGGCCTGCCCCAGAATCACCGGGATCAGCAGCCATACGATTTTGCTTACGCCCGGATGATTCAGCTTGAAATTCGGCGTAATGACGCCGACATGTTTTTTCATGGCGGCCCACAACACGATCAGTTGCGCTATGCCGCCCACCCATACCCCCACGGTGAGCGCCCAGGCCGGGTCTGGAAACCAGCGGCGCAGACCCAGGCAGCAGACAATCAACCCGATGTTCAGGAGCATGGGCGACCAGGACGGGGTGCTGTAGTGCCGCGCAGCGAAGAGCGGCCCCATGGCAAACACCGCCATGCCGATCAAAAACATGTAGGGAAAGTTCCATTCGATCAGCTTGACGGTAAATTGCAGGTGTTCGTCGCTTTTGGGGGCGGCATGGGTCAGGGGCCGCAGCAGTTCCAGCAGCCAGGGAATCAACGGTATCAGGAGCAACCCGATCAGGGTGAGCGCGGAAAACAAAATCAACATGCCGGACATGGCGGCGGACACCAACGCGCGGTATTGTTCCGGCGGGTCTTTTTCCTGGCTTTCCGTAAATACGGGCACAAAAGCGGCGTTGGCCGCGCCTTCACCCAGCATGTCGCGCAGCATGTTGGGGAAGCGAAACGCGAAGAAGAACGCATCGCGCGAGGCGTCCGGCACCACATAGCCGATAACCATGTCGCGAAACATGCCGAGGACGCGGCTGACCAGCGTGCCGCCGGCAAAAATGGCCGTATAGCGGGAAATTTCTTTTTTGGAGGTTTTCATTGTCTGCTGACCCGGCTAGGATCGTTTCTTTGTTGATTTCCCCTTGGAGGCGCCTTGCGGTTCCGGTGTGGTGGACGTTGGAAGCCCCAATTTCAGGAAAGCGGACGTTATTAACAGCAGGGCGATGCCCGAACACATCCAGGGAAAAACCGCAGGCCCGCCGGGAAGTGGACGCGGAGCGGGGAGGGCCACCTTGATCGCGCCCATGCAGCGTTCCATGATGAACATGGCGGGATCTTCTATGCGGTCTTTCGGCCATTCATGGTACCGGCCTTGATAGAGCATGGCATTCACGCTTTCAAAGCGGCCCCAAGGATCAAACACGCCGGAAATGCCGGAATTGGCCACGTGAATCAGCGGCAGCCGGGATTCAATCGCCCGGAAACGCGCCAATTCCAATTCCTGCGGGATGGCGTTGCTGCGCCCGAACCAGCCCAGATTCGTCACCACCACCAGGGTATCCGCGCCCATGCGCCGCAGATTCTCGACGAGGGGCGCAAAGAGCACCTCGAAACAGATGAGCGGCCCCAAGCGGCGTTCCCCCAAGGTCATTACCTTTTGTTCCGTGCCGGCATCCACGTCAATCGGGGTGATGTGGCGCAGGAAGGGAAAAATGTTGGAAAAGGGCATGTATTCGCCAAAGGGGGCGAGATGGACCTTGTCATAATATCCGGCCACCGCGCCTTCCGGGGTCAACAGCAGACTGGAGTTATAGCTGCGCACCGCGCCTTGCACCTCCGCATCGCGCGTGGCTCCCGTGAACAGGTAGGCCCCCGTCTGCCGGACCAGGTCCGCCATGGGCTGCATGAGTTCCGGCGAGGAGAAATCGGACATTACGAGGGCTTCCGGCCAGAAGAAGCATTGGACCGGATGTTGTTCCGCCAAGACCTGTGAATGTTCCGCCGCCTTGACCACCATGTCCCGCGTATAGTCCCGGTCCCATTTCATCTCTTGCGGGAAATTGGATTGAAAAAGGCCGGCCGTAAACGGCTTTGACGCATAATCGGCCTGGCCCAGCAACATCGCACCGGCCAGATGTCCGGCGGCAAGGATGATAACGGCGGCACTACTGCGTGCCATGCGCCAGCGCCGTTCGGTCACGGCCAAGGCAAGCAGCGCATTAAACGCCACCAGCAGAAAGGAAACCGCGGAAACACCCCCCAGCGCGGCGCATTGCGCCAGGGCGGGGTCTTTGCCCTGGCAGTAGCCCAGGGCGCTCCAGCCAAAGCCTGAAAAGAGATTGGCCTGACACCACTCCATCCAAACCCACAAGACGGCCAGGGCTATCGCTCCTGCGAAGGGGGTGCGTTGACGCATCCACAGCCACAGCACGCCCACGATGGCCCAGCAAAGCGCCAAGGCAATACAGAGGAGTTGATATCCGATAACGGCCCAGCCGCCGCCCCAATAGATGTTGCTCATGAGCCATTGCAGCAGAAGGCTGTGAAACATCCAGCCCGCGGCGAAAAAGCATACGCCCCCGCGCCACGGGGCGGAGCATTTCACCGCCGTGAGAAGGAGCGGGATCAAGGCCGCCCACGCCAACACAAAACAGTGGTACGTGGGAAAGCTCCAGGCCAGGAGCACTCCCGAAAGAAGCGGCCCTGCATGGCCGCCGCAGGCTCGTATGCGTTCTATCATGGCGGGGGAATCATGCGAAACGGCCAGGCACTAAATCAAGTGTCTGGCCGCCAAGACCCTTATGCCTCCAAAAACAGGACCGCTACAATTCGTCCTGCATTATTTTGATCTCTTTTTTGAGATCCTCCTGATGCTTCCATTCGCTGCCCTTTTCACGCCAAAACTCCAGCGCGCTGCCCGCGTCTTCCGTCAGGCTGCGCAAATCCACCACGGTGGGCGACACGAACACCAGCAGATGGCGCACGTCGGCTTCGGCCTTGCGTTTTCGGAAGGCCATGCCCAATACGGGAATCTTCCCGAGGAGCGGAACGCGCCGCTCTTCCTTGGTGACGGTGCGGCTGGACAGTCCGCCGATGACCAGGGTCTGTCCGCTGGGCACCACCACAAAGCCTGTTTGCGAGCGTTTTGAAAAGACGGGCAAGTCCAGGGCTTTCACCTTGACGGTGGTGTTTTCACTCACTTCCAATTGTTGTAAATGGAGTTGCACGAAATCATTGGGCAGGATGGTGGGCTGGAGGGCCATGTTCACCCCGACATCGCGCCACGCCATGGCCAGGGCGGGCGCGCCCTTGGGGTAGGTGACGGACTGATAGGGCACCTGCGACCCCGCTTTAATTGTGGCGACGGTGCCATTGACCACGAGAATCTCCGGTTTGGAAATCAAATCGAGATCGGTTTTGCTTTCGATGGCGCGGAAGGCCCCCTCCAAAGTCCCGGAGCCGGAGGCAATAATCCCTGCTTCCATGCCAAACCCGCTGGGAACGGTGCCGGTGCGCAAGGGCGCGGAGGCAACCGTGGGGACCCCTCCCACGCCGGGGGCGAGCGGGGGCGCGGCCGATGGCGCGGGCAACGTGGCCGTTCCGAAATCATTGGCCGCATTGAACATTTGCGTGCTCACCTGCCGCAGACTGTTATTCTGTTCATTGTATTGCTGCGGATTGGTGGCGAATTCCGCCGGGGTAAAACGGGTGTAGGAGAGATTGGCGCCCAGTTTGCGCACGCCGTTTTCATCCGTTTCACTGATCCAGACCTGAACCTGAACCTGACGGATATCCGCGGGCGGCGGTGGAGGCGCGGGGGCTGCGGGGGCCGCTTCCGGTGCGGGGGCGGGGGCTGCCGGTGCGGGGGCCGCTTCCGGAGCAGGCGGAGGCGGCGGGGCTTGCGTATTTCCCCATGGCGCCGCCGCCAAGAGCAGCGCGGCGCCGAGAAGAACTATAGGCATGCGCCGGTTCATTGTTTTTTGTCTCCACCCAGTTCCGCGGCCACGGGATCTTTTTTCTTGTCGCCCGATATGCCCTGCACAAGGTCTTGCGGGATGTCCGTGATGCCTCCGATGACCCCGGTAATAACATCGGAAGGCGATTTTTTCCTGGATTCCTTTTTCTCTTTGTCGTCATCGCGTTTGTTTTCTTCGGTGAATCCGAAATCATCGGCCACCGTGAACGCGGGTTTCCACAATTCGGCCTTAATCAGAAAGACCAACTCGCGGCGGATGTCGCGGTTGTCCTGTTTTCCCACCGAGGCCGACATGGGCACTTGGGGGACCGTGAAGGGCATGATCCGCTGCACCAGGCTGTTGGTGAAATCTTCTCCCTGGGCCAGCCAGGGCAGGGTGGAAAGGTCTTTTTGATTTTTCTTGAAATACAGGCCGCCCAACACCAGCACCTGGCCGTGGCGCACCCAGACCGTGGTGGTGATGCTCCGGGAAATAAATTCCGGAACTTCGATGGTGCTGCCCCCCATAATCGGATCAAGGGCGACGCTCATGGATTGTCCCCGGTCATTCACGGTGGCGGTCAGCGTGAGTTGAATATAGGTGTCTTCCGTGGTGGCCGGATTGCCATCGTCGTCCACCACCTTGGTGGCCAGGACGTTCAGCGTGACGCCGGTGGGCTTGAAATTGGTGACGCGCGTGGCGGTCACCCCCACCACCACGATGTCTTCATAGGGGACTTCGCGGGTGGTTTCTATGATGGTGGGGACGGTCTGGCCCACCTGGACCATCACTTTGGGCTGGGAAAGAATGGAGGCGCGGTTTTGCGACACCAGCGCCTGCAGTGTGAGTTCCATCTGGCCGTAGGCGGTGTAAATGCGGTCTACAAACACGGAGAGGGCGGCGTCCGGGGCGGGGAAGGTAATGTCCGCGCTTTCAATATGGCCATTGTGATCGGCGACGCGCCCGTAGGGCTGGGGATTGTCTTTGTGCTTGAAATAGGCATTCAGGCCGGTTTCCAGCAGTTTGTTCATTTGGAACTCGACCACTTTCACCGACACATTCACCTGTTGCTGTTCCTGCGCCGCCGCGAATGTGGCGCCCGCCAGAAAACTGCCCAGCGTTATGTAAAAAAGCCGTTTCATGCGGTTACCGTTGGAACGTGCTGAGGCATTCGTAGCGTTCCACGTTGTCAATGGTGTCAAAATTGGTGAACCGCGCGCTGAACGGACGTTTTTCGCCCGGCTGCATCCGGCCCACCGAGAACGTTTGTGTGTCATAAATCATGCTGCCAAAACCGTAAATGGTGATGATCACCTGGACGTTGCTCAAGGCCTCCCGCCCCCGGTTCACCACTTCGCCCGTAACATTGTAGGTGGTGTCCTTGAGCGAACTGTTGGTCCACGAGCCAAAGCGTCCGCTGCGGAACGAACGGGTGTTGTACACCACCACGGGGTTCTGTTCGGCGAAGCGCCGTTCCACTTCCGCGGGCGTCAGCACCGTGAACGAGCCGTCCGGTTCGCGTTCCATCCGGTTTCGGATGGTGGCGTCGGAGGCCAGTTGCGGCCATTGCTGCAGAAGTTGTTTATACATCTCGCCCGCTTCGGCGTACTGGCCGTTCTTCCAGTATGCGTCGGCCAGATCGAGTTGTTCGGGGAAGGAGTCCGGCGGTTGCTGCCGTGCTTCGGCGATTTTGGCCTGCAAGGCTTCTTTTTCCGCTTTCGCGCGCGCGGCCTGGTCTTCGAGTTTTGCCACGTATTCGCGGCTCATGGCGGCGTATTGCCCGTCCGGGGCTTTCGCCAGATATTCCGAGAAATAATTGCGGGCGTCGCGGTAGCCGCCGATTTTGTAATAGGTCAATCCCAGAAAATAGCGGGCATCAATGCCCGGCTGGGTGCCGGAATTTTTCGAGATCACCTGCATGAGGCGCGGGATCGCCAGGGAATATTCGCCCGCCCGCACCATGCGCTGGGCCACGGCCAGTTCCGTATTGGCCGCCCCGGTGTTCAGCACGGAATTGTCCTGGATGGGATTGGCGCCCACGGCCCGGGTGGAATTGCCGGGGGCGGTGGCGCAGCCGGCGCACAGCAAGGCAAGGCCGCATGCGCCCGCCGCATAAAACAAACGACAGCCCATGCTCCGGCTCACTATCCGCCTGGATTTGACTGAGGTCATGCCACCGTTTCCAGTACTTAGTTGGTTTGGTCCATCTTCTTCAGCACGAGGTCCGTGATATCGTCCGCAGGAATGGGGGGCTGCAACGCGCCCAAATAACTGGCGGCGGCGATAAAATCATAGGACCCGTCTTTTGCGGCTTCGGCAATCAACCGGACAGCATGGTTGCTGGCTTGACTGACGAGTATCCAGTACTTCGCCGAGTTTTGCTCAATCTTGTTCTTCTTAATGGACAGATATTCCGGCGTTGCCTTCACCACCCGTTCATAGTTCACTTTGGCCGGTTTCTGGAAACTGCTGGCAGAGCCCCAGTACACCTTCTTGGCATCCACTTTCTCCACCGGGATGGTATACGTCTCGGCCAGCACGGTTGAAGCCAGCAGTGCGCACATTGCCCCCATGGCTATGTAATGGCGTATTCTCATGGATTTCTTCGCCTCTATACACCCCCTGGTGGTCCTTCCTGTGGGGAAGGGCTTCCCATGGGGGTTTCGGTTCGTTCCTTCTTTCTGCCAATTCTACGATTTCGGGCAGGATATGTCAAGTATTACCCTTTCGGGGAACAAAAAATTCGATCCACACGTACCTTGTTCCCGGAAAACGGGTGCTTGACCACTATAACCTGCTGATTTCTAAAGACTTAGCATTCAATTGTATAGCGGCGCCTTGCACCATTCTATGTAAAGTTCATTCCTTGGGACCGAAAAAAGTTCCCTTGGGTTCCGTCCTGGGGCGAAAAAAGGGTTACACCGCTGTCTATTTTACCACAGTATCGGGATTCGTCACAGGGTCGGGCGGTTCATCAGGCCAGTACGAAAAGGCCCTGTTTCTCGAATGTGGCGTCATAACAACAGTTTGTGGGGTATTCTGGGGAGAGCAATATCGTGGCGGCGGCGTGTTGAGGCAGGGTAAAGATAAAACCGGTGTTTCGTCAACACTTCCCAAGTACATGCCGTTTCCTGTTTTGACGGGCCATTGCGGAAACCATTACAATGGCGGCGGCTTGGGCGGTACAGGTTTTGATGAGTAAAGAGAGTTTGTATGGAAAGGAACGCTTCATGACGCGTACATGCATAGGGGTAGTCCTTCTTTTTTGGACGGCGGCAACGGGATGGGGGCAACCCGCGCCCGCGATGGCCGCCCTCTGGACGTACCCTGGAGAATGCGTCTCCGGACAGCATGTCCAACTGATGGTTACACCCCAGGAAAGCCGGGGGGCGGATTTCCTGCCGTTTGAGTGCATGATTGACACGGACCGGAATTATTCGGAGGCGATCTTGCAGTTGAGCGTGTTTGATGCGAAAGAGGCCTTGGTCAGTGAAACGGTCCTTCCGCTGAAGCTGAACATCGGCCAGATCAAATATACGGTGGAATGGGATGCCACGGCCCTGCCCACGGGGTTGTACCGGGCGGACATTGCCATACGGCCCGATGAAATTGAGACGGTGTCGCGGTATACGGCGGAGGTCAAAAAAGTCACCGACCAGCAATTGCTTGAAGACCTGGAATCCACCCTTCAACGCCTTCAGGAACTCCGGGGAAAGCTGTCCTCCGGGGAGGCGTCCGGCATGAAGCCCTCGCATATGGAGCTGCGGTTGCGCACGGCGGAAGATTTTGTGCAGCGCGCCCGCCACCTCGCGGACGCCAAACAGTGGCGGGAAATGGATGAGATTCTGAATTACCTGCAAAAGACCTCCGGCGCGGTCCATGCCTGGATCGTCTTTGGGAACGAGGCGGAAGAATTCGACACGCCGGTGGCCGATCTTGACATGTCGGCTTTGGAGTGCCGCAATGGAGTGGTGTATTCCAGCGGCCAGCCGGTGTTCCTGTTTGGGCGCGTGCTGCCGGACTCCGCGCCCGAAGGTATCTGCGCGTTGAAGCGGTATGGGTTGAATTTTGCGGTATGTTCGCTGCCCCCGCGCGCTACGCAGGCGGGACGGGATCTCCCGATGGAGTTCAAGACGGTTTTCAATCCATTGTTTGAAGAAGCGGCACAGGACAACATCACCGTGGCGGTGCAACTTGCCCCGCAGGAGGTTGGCGCGTGGGCGCTGCAATTGTGGCCGGACGCAAGCGCGAAAGGGTTCATTGACATTACGCACCCGGGAATCCGGGAAGCGTATCAGCGGCATCTCAACGCGGTTTTGCCGTACCTGGCCGGGCAGAAGACGGTTTCGATGGTGAGTCTGGCGGAGAGGCCGCTGTTCCGGTATGACAGCGAAGAGGTGCGGAAGGCGTTTGTGGCGCATATTCAAAAGAAATATCCGGACCGGCAGAACTTAAATCAACTGTGGCACGCCCATTTCGCGAAATACGATGAAATTACCATCTGGGATGCCACCGCCAAAGATTATCAATACCAGAATCTCCGGGCCTATCAATTCGACTGGCAGTCTTTTCAGCGTGAATTGATTCGGGAGTATTTTACCTCCCTGGCGGACGCGGCGCGTTCCGCGGCGCCCCGCTTGTGGAAACAGGCCGCGATTGCCGACACCATTTTTCAGAACGGGGAAACCCGGCAGGGGGTGGACCGCGAAACCTTGGCGCAACTGATGGATTGCAGCGGCTGCACGGCGGCGATGCAGGCCCCGGGAAAGATGTATGCCCTGGATTATCCGGGCCAATCCGCGGTGTATGCCCTGCTAAAGTCATTTCAACCGGAAAAACCGGTGTTCAATCTTGAGGACCAGATAGATTTTAACGGGGTTGAGAATCCGGAGGCGTATCTCACCACGGCCCTGTGGGAAGGCGTCATGTCCGGGCTCAATGGATTGGCGCTCGCCGCGGATTCGCAGGTGGCCCGCCGCCCGGAGACGATGGAGGCGTATGCCAATGCCTGTCTGCAAATCAACCGCCTGGCGCCCGTGGTGGCGGCTTTCCAGCAAGCGCCCGCCGACGTGGCCGTGCTCTACAGCGACTCCTCGAAAATTCTGGACGATGGGGTTCCGTATCTGAAATCCGCGCGGTTCGCCTATGAAGGCGCTTCCTTCGCGGGATACGCCCTGCGGTTTATCACGGAACGGCAGCTTGCCCAGGGCGAATGGGCCAATGTAAAAGTGATCATCATTCCGGAAACCCCCGCGCTCACCGACGCGGCATTCGCGGCCATCGAGCAATACGTCGAGAAAGGCGGCGCCATCATTCGCGTGGGCACCCCCATCCCCTATAATGAACAGGGGCTCTCGCGGCGCACCGTCCTGCGCAACAATGACCGCACCGTGCTTGTGCGCGGGCTTAACCTGCCCACGGAATATCTGCACGGCATGGACGGCATCATCAGCAAAGGGGCGCTGCCGAATATTCCGCGCGTGGTCAACAACAGCGGGTATCCCATCGAGGGCGTTAAATCCCTCTATTTGGACTATAAGGGCGATTCCTACCTGTATCTGGTGAATGTGCGCAAGGATTCCGTCACGTGCCGCTTGAAAGGCGCGGCGCAATCGGGGCGTGATCTCATTTTAGGCCGGGAGGTGCGGTTCCCCTTGTATGCCAAACCCCTGGATCCCATGCTGATCCGCCTCGACAAGGCCAAAGAACAGTTGGCGCAGACCACCGCGCCGGACCCGCATCCGCACCGGCTGACCATGGCCAAAATCAAAAAATTCATGCAGGAATGGTCCATTCCCCAATAAAGAGCCGCGAACTTTCTCTTCCGGGCGGGGTCTAAAAGCACTATAATGGAAGCGTGGTGTTGCACGCCGCGGAAGGCCTTGGCTTTTTCCCCGCCGCAACACCCAACACAGGAGGAGAAACGCCATGAAGAAGATGCTGCTCGCCGGAACCCTCACACTCGTAGTTGGATTCGCCGCACTGGCCGCGGAGACGCCCCCGGCGCCCGCCGTCAATGAAACCACGCTGGCGGATCAAAGCGATGTGGCCGTAACGGTCTACAACAACAACCGCGCGCTGGTGCGGGACCGCCGGAACATCACCTTGCCTTCCGGGGAAGTGTCCTTGAAATTCATGGATGTGGCGTCGTCCATCCAGCCGGAGACTGTCAGCATCAAATCGCTGAACGATCCGGGCCACCTGAGCATTCTCGAGCAAAACTTTGAGTTCGATCTGATGAGTCCCGCGAAGCTGATGGAAAAATACGTCGGCAAGGACGTGCGGCTGGTGAACCGCGACAATGAGATGAACTTCACCGAAGTCAC
>CAYXPO010000087.1:0-11772 GCA_964466925.1 uncultured Nitrospirales bacterium | reverse complement strand
TCTTCAGGCCGATGGGAATGCTGATGAGCATGATCTCGCGGGTTTTGTCGCCGTCAATGTCCAGGAGTTCCGGGGCGGCAATACCCCCCTTGGTGGCGATGGTGGTGGTGGGTTTTTCGGGAAAGGTAAAGGGGGCGGAGGCGATATAGAGGTGGTTGACGCATTCGAGGTTCACGGTGCCCCGGGTTTGGGTGACTGCGAGGTCCGGAAACCCGTCATTGTTGACATCCACCATTTTCGCGCTGGCGTCCCATTTCTCCTGCACATTGAGGGGGATTTTGTATTGTTGGTGGCTGGCCCAGTGGTCGCCATACCAGAAATCGGCGAATTCATCGCTGCAAAAGGCGAGGGCCTTGGGGTTGCCGCCATTCAGGGTGAAGGGGGTGTACGCCGGCAATTGGTGGGTGATGATGGTGCTGTTCATACGGCGAATATTGCTGACCACATCGCATTGCAGTGTGATGATGCCAGCGTCCGCGTGGCGCAGTTCAAACCCGGAGGCCACCGGAACAAGCCATTCCTCGATCTTGTCCCCGTCGAGATCAAGGGCTCCGTCCTTGATGAACAGGGGTTCCTTGCCTCCGGAGGGCAGCAGCGAGGAAAAGCGCGGTTCCGCCAGAACATCAAAGGCGGTCCCATTGAAGTGATAGACCGTGGCCCCCGTGGCATCCCCCGCGATCAATTCCCGGGGCGGCGTGCCGTCCACTTCCGCGAAAAAAAGCACGCCTATGGAGGGGGGGAGCGGAAGGGTGATCGCCGGGGCGGAAGCATAGGTCCCGGCGGCATCGGGGGAAAAGACCGCCACCGCCTTTTTCAGCGGATGGCTGAGTTCATCGCAGGTTACCGCGAACACTTCGCGCATTCCATCGCCCGTGATATCTTCCGTGGCGATATCCCACACATTGAGCGCGGTGTTCACGACATAGGTTTTCGGAACGGGGTCCGCGGCAAGCGTTGCAATCACCATGCACACCGTCAGCATGAATTGGGCGTCCTTTGTTTAACCGGCATTATTCACTGTACAAGACACGGCCTGTTTCATAACAACGTTGGACAGACGGCGCCGGAAGACACACTATTCAAACGGTCAGAACATCTCCTCTATTTTCCCGCGCAATGCGGAGGCTTTTTCGATGGCCTCCTTGATTTGCCGAAGGGTGGCGGGGTCTTCCTCGGCCTTTTCCGCTTCCCGGAGCGCCGAAGCCAGGGCGGTGGACATCCTTTCGAGGTTTTCCTGCATAGCGGCGGCGATTTCTTCCCTTGAAGGCATCCGGCTGTGCAGGATGGCGCGCGGCCCCAGGTCGAATCCCGTATCGGAGATCAGTTCCCGCTCTTCGTCCGAACCGAACGCCGGACGCTCCACGACATGGACCAGTTCGTGATGCCGGAGGAAATCAAGCAGTTCGTCCAGGCTCAATTGCGCGCATTCGGGATCCCGCCGGCAGTGTTCGAGCATCGCGCTCACCGGGACCAGCGCAACGCTGTTTTGGGTGAGATAATTCAGGCAGAGTTCTTCCACACGCTCCAGTTTCATGTCCGGTCTCCTTGGAAATGGAATGATCATGCATCCTCTATTCTTCCAACAGGTTGACTTCGCGCATCGCCCATGTCCGCGGATTGATGCGAAGGGTTTTGATTTCATGGGGGGCGAAGCGCAGTTTGAAGCTTTGATCGAAGAGGGGGATGTGCAGGGTGGTCTCGGCGGGCCGTCCCGCGATTTCATAGCCGCGCACAATCAGGTCTTCGCCTTCTTCGCTTTGCTTCACGACGCTCACGAGCACATTGGCCGCTTCCGTGCCCACCAGTGTCTTGGGTTTGGGCGGGCGTTTTCCGGGATGTGCCGATTCCACATGGGCATACATGGGCGCATTGAGTTCCCACGCCTCCTTGACGATCCGGGTATCCTGCCACGCGCCGGGGTGCGGCGCCAAGCGGAAATGGAAGCGGTGCCATCCCTGATCCATGATCGGGTACCCGGCGGAAGCGTCGAACCGTTCGGGATCATGATGGGCAAACGCCGGACTCCGCAGCAGGGTGACCCGCATGACGCCGCCGCGCACGTCAAACCCGTATTGGCCGTCGTTCAAGACAGCCAGTCCATAGGGCAGCCCGCCAATTGTTCCCGTGAGATCGAACCATTGCTGCCCCGGTTCTTCCTGCCCCTTCGCGGGGCGCGTTTCATGGCCGTACGCGGTTTCATACGTGGCGGTCCCGTCTTGGATGTTTGTGTCAAAAGCGAGTTTCAACAGGCGGTACTGCTCCTGCCAGTTCACCCGCAGTTGGCAGTCAATCATCCCGGAATCCCGGTACAGGGTGATTTCCTGGATGGCGGAAGACGCCCCGAAAGACGAGGTAATTTGCATGGTGGCCAATACGTCGCCCTGTTCCACTACCTTCATCCGTGCCTGGCCAAAACGGCCCGCTTCAATCCGGTACTCCTCGACATCATGGCTCCACGTGTCCGACATGTCGTTCAGGCAGGCCAGAATGTTGCCGCCGCGGAGCACGTCTACATGGCGGTGCTTGTCAAACAATTTGCGGATATGACCGTCCGCGGAATCCAGTTCGAGGCGCCACCACTCATTTTCAAGGAAGTCTTTTCCCGGCTCCAAGGCATACTTCAAAGTGGGCGTCTGTGCCCCGGACCGCGCATGATACAGGCGGTACCCCATGGCGGGGACTTCCGCCGTGAACACATAGCGCCGCCCCCCCACGCGCTCGCCGCGAATCTTCTGGCTGGGAACGGGCAACTCGTTGTCATCCACCAGATGCAGGGGCTGTTCCAGCGAACGTTCGATAATCGAAGAGAGCACCACCGGCTGGGAAACGTCCCATGTGAGCGGATTGATGACCACGATGGTGTTGCCTTCCGCCGTGGTGTCCACATCGCGGGCGATGGACTGAATGGATTGGTTGATGATGGCGTCCGCGCGATGGCGCGCCGCGCCGAGTTGATCGAAGGTGTCCTCGTAGGCGGATTCGAGGCTGGTCCCCGCCAGAATATCGTGGAACTGGTTGTAGAGGAGGTCGGTCCACGCTTTTTCAAATTGATCGTGCGGATACGGTTGCGCATCCAAGAGCCACGCGGCGGTGGCAAAACGTTCGGCGGTCATCAAGGCATGTTCCACGCGGCGGTTGAGGCGTTTCATCTCGGCGTGGACGCTGTAACAGCCCCGTGCGTGATGTTGCAGTTCCCGCCGGACCACAGGCGGTTCCTTTGACCCCATGCTTTGTTCAAAGCCTTGGAAATAGCCCATCAGGGTGGAGAATTCCACACGGGGCGCATCCTTTTCCCGTTGGAGGTCCTTGATGTCCTGAATGATGCGCTTGGTGGGGCCGCCGCCGTGATTTCCCACGCCGTAGAAACCCAGGATATGGGTCTGGTCCGGATTCAAATGCGGTGATTGCGCCAGCCGGTGGATGCGCGCGCGCACATTGTCGTCCGCGTTATAGGTTTCCTGAAGATTGCAGGCCAAAACGCGCGAACCGTCCGCCGCTTCCCACCAGAACGTCGTGCCGCCGGGATAGTCCATTTCAAACACGGGCGCCGGGCGCATGTAGACGTAATAGTCCATGCCCAGCTTCTTCAGAATTTGGGGCAATGCCCCCGTGTGCCCGAAGCTGTCCGGATTGAATCCCACCCGTGCGCGGAGGCCGAACTCACGCAGGAAAAACCGTTGCGAATAGAGCCCATGCCGGACAAACGATTCGCCACAGGGGATGTTGCAGTCGGGTTCCACCCAGAACCCCCCGGCAATTTCCCAGCGGCCTTCCTTGACAACTGGGGGTCCACGGTTTTCACCCAGCGGTAGAAACAGGCGCTGCTGGCGGTGAATTTGAATTCCGGGGTCTCGTTCATGCGGTCCAGCGCGCTGCGGAACGTGGAGCGCACTTCTTCATACCCCTCGGTCCACCGCCAGAGCCAGGTGGGATCGATATGGGCATGCCCAATCATGTGAACGATGCATTTCGAGTTTTTTTTCATTACTTCATCCTTTTCGGGAAAAGGTACTCTATGAGCTTGTCCGCTTCGCTGAAATCGGGCACGAGAATATCCGCGCCCGCGCGCAGCAGCCGTTGCCGCTTGTGCTCGTCCCAGCCCGTGCCTTGGGTTTCGTTGGACGCAATGCCCAGGGCCACCCCGCCCTGTTCCTTAACGTTGCGTAGCTCCACGGGGCCGTCCCCCACCACCAGCACCTCGGTTCCATGCAAATTGTGCTGGGCGATTATCTCGCGAATTACCTTTTCCTTGGAGTAGTCTTCGATGCTGCGGATCGCGCCCCAGATTTCCTTGAAATACGGGGCGGCCTTCACCACCTTCGCTTCATTGCGCACGTCGTCCTGATCCGTGCCGCTGAACACGTACATCGTCACGCCCTGTTTCGAGAGCAATTCAAGAAAGCGGTGCGCCCCGCGCAGCGTGGCCTGCTCCAGCGTCATTTCGCCCGTTTGCAGTTTCGCGATGCGCTCGCGCACCGGCACCATCAGTCGTTCATTGTACACATCCTTGTACCCGTACGGGTCTTTAATCTTGTCTTCGGGGACCAATCCGTGGGCCCGCACCATTTCCACCAGCCGCTGCATTTGAAAGATGGTCTGGATGCCCGTGGTTTCGTCAATCATCTGCTCGACTTCACGCTCGATTTCGGGCGTGGGGGGGGTGTCGCCGCAGATCATTTCGACGCAGACGGGGCCCATGATGCCCTGCCATCCCTCGCGCAACAGGCTGATCGTGCCGTCAAAATCAAACAATACGTGCTTGAATTGCCCGCGCGGGACTTCATTCACGATTTCAATCTGCGTACCCGGTAAAAAACGACGTTCCATGTGATAATGCTCCATTGTTTTTTCGATGCTTGCGAGGGAGGGTCAATTATTCCACCATGAATTCCACTTCATGATGGACGGGAATTCCTTGCAGCCGCTCCCGGCCTTTGAGGGGGGGCAGTTCCACCACGAACGCGGCCTCCACCACCTCCGCGCCCAAGCGCCGGACCAGCTTCGCCACCGCCGCCACCGTGCCGCCCGTGGCCAGAAGATCATCCACGATAACCACCCGCTGCCCGTCTTTCAGGGCGTCCACATGCATGGTTACAGTGTCTTTTCCATATTCCAGATCAAATTCTTCCGCGATGGTTTCGGCGGGCAGTTTGCCTTTTTTCCGGGCGGGCACGAACGGCAGCCCCATCTTATACGCCAAGGCCGCCCCGAAAATGAACCCCCGCGCTTCCACGCCGACGATGGCGTCAATATGTTGATGGCGGTAACGTTCCGCCCACCCGTCAATGATGCCTGGCAGGGCCTGGGGCTCCAACAGCAACGTGGTGACATCAATAAACTGAATGCCGGGTTTGGGAAAGCCCGGAACAATGCGAATGGCGGAGGCAAGGTCCATGAATCACTCCTGAAGTAAAACCGCGATCACGGCGTAAAATCATCCTGGTGGGTGGTAACAAACATTCGCAGGCGCTTCATGACATCCTTCTCAATCTGGCGGATGCGTTCGCGGGTGAGATTAAAGGTTTTTCCGGTTTCTTCCAGCGTGTGCACCATGCCGTCTGAAAGGCCGTAACGGTACCGGATTATATTCGCCTCCCGGTCCGTGAGCTGCTTCATCAGCTCGTCCATTTGCTGATCCAGTTCGATTTGCTCGATGGCCTTGTCCCGCTGGCGCGGTTCGGCATTTTCCGTGGCGGTCATGGGCTCCGCGCCATCGGCGTTCTGGGCTTTCTCCAGCGGAGCCACCACTTCCACGAACTCTTTCAGCCGTTTGGCTTCCTGCACCTTCACGCCCAGATGCTTCGCCACCTCTTCCAGTTCGGGCTGTTTCCCCGTTTTGATGTACAGGTCTTCCGAGACTTTTTTGTACCGGGCCACATTGTCGGTGATATAGACCGGAATGCGGACGGTCCGGCCCTGATTGGAAAGCG
Source organism: uncultured Nitrospirales bacterium (assembly GCA_964466925.1). Classification (GTDB taxonomy): domain Bacteria; phylum Hydrogenedentota; class Hydrogenedentia; order Hydrogenedentales; family CAILVY01; genus CAILVY01. The sequence goes on along the minus strand of CAYXPO010000087.1, from coordinate 5,842 downwards.
AACGGGTGACGGCCTGCCGAATCCACCACGTGGCGTAGGTGGAGAACTTACAGCCCCGGTCCGGGTCATAACGGTCCACCGCCTTCATCAACCCCAAATTGCCTTCCTCGATCAGGTCGAGCAGGGGCATTCCGTAGTACAGATATTTCTTGGCAATGCTGACCACCAAACGAAGATTGGAAACTATCAGCTTGCGGCGCGCGCCGCCATCGCCTTTTTGGGCCAGTTTTGCCAGACGGATCTCTTCCGAAGGGGGGAGCAACGGGATTTTGGAAATCTCAGCAAGGTAGGTGCTGAGCCCATTTTCTCGTACATCCATCATCGTTATACTCTTCCCATCGGCCAAGGCGGTCCGCGCAATACGGCCCTCCGAACGCCGCATGCAGCATGACTCGCGAGGGGTGCGGCGCTCGTAATGAGCCGGTGTGTTAAGAAACACTCCATGCAACCATACTATTGCATGGCATCAACGCCCTTATCATAACCAACGGAACGGGATGGTTCAAGAATGAAGGAGCGGCAAAGAATCGTATTCGGACAGCCGGCCTTCCTTGTCGCGGCAAGCGCGAATTACGCGAATTCATGCGGATGCCGAATGCATTGTTGAAAAAGCAGGCTTCGGGTTTATCCGTTCAGGGATTGTCGTCACGCATAAGGGCGGCCAGGGTTTTCAGGCAAAACGGGCAGAGGGGGGGAGAGGCCAGCAGGCCTTCCGAAAACTTTTTCAGCATATCCTCTGTCAGGCGTTCCGTACCCAACGCCTTGCGCGCACGTGCGCTCTGGCGGAAATGCCAGAACAGTTCGCCGGCATAAGCGGGACCGCAGAACTCTTTCTTCGGCTTTCCACGCATAATAGGGGCCATGGCCTTTTTCAGGCGTTCCAGCGCGGCTCCCGGCAACTCCGCCTGTACGGTTTTTAGTTCATGGGCAAGATTTTGCGCCAAGGGAGTCGAGAGGCGCGGCATCAGCCAGCGTTCCAGTTCGTCCTCCAAGATTCCGCCCAGAATGAATTCTTCCGGCAGGGGAGAGGCCCCGCTTTTAACAAGCCGGAGCATTTGCCGCGCCTTGGGGGAAAAGGCCTCCCATCCGGGAATCCAGGCATCCAGTTCCGCGCCCGCCTGATCCGGAAACAAGGCATGGATGGTTGCCTCGGACTTTTTTCGGGCCGGCGGCTGGGCCGGATGCACCGTTATGTCCAGAAGGCCCCCTTGTTGTTCCGTGATGCGGCGGAGAAGGGGAAAATGAACGGAGGGAACGTCCGCACGGGGAGTGCTGAGAGTAAACCGCAGCACGAGCGCACGCGAAGCTGCGTCATACTCCATGGCAAGGCTTATGCCCCCCTCCGCGGAGACCGTCCATAGGGCAAATTCACATAGGTTGGCGAAAAACGCCTTTATCCGCGCGCGGCGTACGAGGATGGGGGGGATTTCCGGCGCAATATGCGTTTCCAGGGTGAGCGAAACGCGGTTGAACGCTTCTTTTCGTTCTTGCAGCACTTCATGAAGAAGTATCCGTAAATCGCAGGCTTCCACCCCGGGATTTCCTTCAAGGTGCTTCAATATCGGCGGGATATCTTCGCGTGTGGAAGCTTTTTCAAGCAAAGCGAGCAGCGTATCCGCTTCCGGGAGGGGGGCGGGCGTCAAGCGCATGCCTTTCAGCCGCAAATCGAGCCCATTCGGCATGCGGTCAATACGGCCTCCGCGCGTAGCCAGGGTCCAGCAGTCGTTGAGTTCCTCGAAGGGCAGGCGGAACACCCCGTCCAGGAAAAAGTCGTTGGGGAGGTATCCGGGGCCATCCAAGCCCAGCCCTATGCGCGGGATTTTTTCCCGCCGTTCCTCCTGTTCAAACACCTCCAGAAACAGCGCCGCATCTTCTTCCAACCGGGTGGAATGAATAATGCCGTGCAGACAGGTCAACAGGCGTTCCGGGATTCCCGTGCACTCGGACACCGGTTCCAGCCTGAGTTCATGCCGTCCCGCCACGATTTCCGCCTTATGCTCCGAAAAGAACCCATGCGGATCATAAAAAACGGGCGTGGGGGAGGAATAAAGAAGAAGGAATTCCCGGCAAGCCCGCAACAAACGCTCCGTATCTTCCTCCAAGGCCCGCGCCAATGCGGCTTCGATCCGTTCCAATACCCGCTGTGGCTCAAATATCGGTTGTGTAATTTCCATGCCGCAAAGCGTACGGGAAGAATCCCTTCAACCGCAAACCGCCTCCCCTCCCCGCTCTCATTTTCAAACACCCATCCATAGTGTGCGCCGTGCGCATCGTTATTCACTATTCATCTGTCCATGCCCGTCAGTGTCCGTCCGTGTGCCCCTATCCACACCCATTCCCCCCGAATGTGGAAACTCAAAGACGAGGTTTGTCAGTCTAATCCACGGCAAGACATTTTCCCTGTTTTGCACACTGTTCAAAGGCCATGAAACGCCGGAGGGTTCGGCTATGCGCACCGTATTGTTGACCGTCATTACGCTGGTTGCCGTGAATCTCCATGCGGCGGAGGAATCCTGGCGGCTGCCTTTGGCGGAAAAGGAGAAAATCCTCGAAAAGAACAACCAGGAACGCCACAATGTCCTCGGTTTATACCCCTCGCAGGTGGATATTCCCCCAGGGGGCGGACCGGTGGACAATTCGACCCTCGGCAACAACAATATTGCACATGCGGTATGCTGGACCGCCAATTACCTCGCGGGCGCTTCCTACCGCTATGCCACTCTCAAAAAAAATCGTGCGCCCGCGGATGTCGTGGCGGCGGCCAAAGCGCGGGCGGATGAATTGTTCGAGGCGGTCTATCGCTGTCAATTGGTGACGGGCATTCGCGGCCTCCAGGCGCGGGGCTATGCCTTTGGGCATGGAGAATCCTATGAGGAACGGTTGAATCAGGGACCGGGCCACGCCTGGCATCAGGGGGCGGGGGAGTATAAAGATTTGCGATGGTGCGGCAGCCCCAGCCACCACAATTACAGTGATGTGACCCATGGCCTCGGTCAATATTACGATCTTGCCGCCGAAGGAACCCAAAAAGACCGCTGCCGCGAGGCCATTGACGCCCTGGTGGGGTATTGGGCCTTCAACAATTTCAAAATCATGCATATTGACGGCCGGCATTTCACGGAAGTGCTCGGATTCCATGACGGGAAAACGGTGACCACCCGCATCATGATGGCCATCGCCGGAGTCACCACGGCGTATCATGCCACGGGCAATGCCAAGTATCTGGAAGTCCGGGATCAATTGCTGGAACGCTTTCATGTGCGGGGGATGGCCATATTCAAGACTGACAAGGATTTCGATGACGCCGAACATGTGTTCTGTCATCTCGAAAACCTGTTCCGCATTGAAAAAGACCCGGAACTCCTGGCGGCCTACCGGGTGGTGCTCGAGGGGCTTTGGGCCAATCACAAAGACGATGCACAAAGTTTGTTTACGTATATCTACATGAGCCTGACCCCCAATGCGCCGGACCGTGACAAAGCCTTGCGGGAAGCTTTGTATTCATTGCAGACCTATCCCACGGAGACGGTGTTTCAGCCCACCATGAGCAGTCTGCGCAAGGACCTCAAGCCGCCCTACCCCGTTTATGCAGCCTGTTGGGACAATGAATACCTCTGGAAAGGCAATCTTCTAAATCCTGACGGATGGCTGAGCCGGATAATCACCGCCGTGTCCGTCCCCGCGGAAGACCCGATGGTTCTCTACGCGATGGACACGAAAGGCGATGTCTACCAGTCGCGGGATGGCGCCGCCACGGAAGCCGGATGGCATTGCATCAGCGAAACGCTTCCGGGGCCGGCGCGCACCCTGGTGTCCGGGCCGCGTGTCCGTATGCTCTATGTGATCTGCAATGACGCGTTTTACGCCTCGCTGACCGGTGGTCACTCCTGGATGAAAATGGATGTTCCCGAGGAAGGCGGCACTCCCGTAAGCATTGAACTGGGGGAATGTATGACCGGCGATCCTTATACCGTCTATGCCGTGCGTGAAAAAGCCGTGTATCGGACACAATTCACAAAAAACAAGGAATTCAACAGAAAATGGGACAAAGTGTCCAAAAAAGAATTGCCCAGCCATGGGTTAAAACCCGCCAAAGTGCAATTTAAGCCCGGCGAAGGAGGGGTTCTAAAAAGCGCCGATGGCGGCCATACCTGGGAAGTGAAATCGTCCGGTTTGGACATTCCATTGTCCCAAACGGTCTTCACACCGCGAAACACCCCTTGGATTTTCGCCGGAACCCCGGCGGGCCTTTATCTCTCGAAGGACGGGGGTGAAACCTGGGAACCGGGGCGTCTGGTGCTGCAATTCGAACAAAACGAGCGCCGCGATCTGGGCGGGGCCGCGTTTATAGACGCCTACTGGCGCGCCCGGTATTATGGTTTCATTGATGACAGTGCGGCCAACGCGCCCTGCACGGCTCCATGAGCGGAAACCTCGCATGCTTTTGATAAGTCCAGTGCATGTGACATATACTCATGATCCTTGTGAAGGACTTGGGAAGGCAGCTTGTGCAACTGAATATCGGCGAAATACTGCTACAATACGTATGCCTGCTTTTTTCACTGTGTGTGCATGAAGCAGGCCATGCGGCCATGGCGGACCGTTGCGGCGACCCGTCCGCCCGGTTTTTGGGCCGCATGACCCTGAACCCGCTAAAACACATTGATCCCAAGGCCACGGTCATCCTCCCGCTGCTGATGATGGTGACCCATTTCCCGTACATGTTCGGCTGGGCCAAGCCGGTGCCCTTCAACCCCCGCAACCTCCATAACGTCCGCCGGGACCCCATGCTCATCTCGCTGGCGGGACCCGGCTCCAATTTCCTGATCGCCCTGGTTAGCGCGCTGGTGCTGCGGGTAATTGCCGTGTTGATGGGGATGTCGCCGGAGGCGCCGGCCCTCCACATTCTGGCCATGGTGTTCATTTTCCTCATGATCATCAACATTCTGTTGATGTTGTTTAACCTCCTGCCCGTGCCGCCGCTGGACGGCCACTATATTCTCGGCTATTTCCTTCCCCCGGGCGGGCAACGCATGCTCGAGCAAATCGGCCCCTTCGGCATCCTGATTGCCATCGTACTGGTAAACCAGTTGGGCGTTCTCGACATGCCGATGAAATGGATGGGCGCGGGCCTTATGTTCATCGCGTTTTACGGAACCCCCGTCTGGGGCACCAACCTGTCCCTGTAAGCAATTCAACTTTGCCCCGCCGCTTTTGCTATAATCCCCGCGATTGCTGATGCGTTCGCTCAGAATCCCCCAATCATTGGCGTTAAAAATGTATTTTTCGAGGGGATATACAGGAGTGTGACATGGAACTGCCGAAAAAATACGAGGCGCACGAAACGGAAAACCATTGGCTGAAGTATTGGGAAGACCAGCGGATTTACGCCTACGATCCCGGCCGCGGCCGTGACGAAACCTTTGTGGTGGATACGCCGCCGCCCACGGTAAGCGGTTCGTTGCACGTCGGCCACATGTTCAGCTATTCCCACCAGGATTTCATCGTCCGGTTCCAGCGCATGCGCGGCAAAAACATCTTTTTCCCCATCGGCTGGGATGACAACGGCCTCCCCACGGAACGGCGCGTGCAGAATCTGTACGGCGTCAAATGCGAAGCGCACCTGCCCTACGACCCGAATTTCAAACCGGAACGCGGGCGCAAGGGCGATCCCATGCCCATCAGCCGCCGCAATTTCGTGGAACTGTGCGAAGTAGTCACCGTCGAAGACGAGGCCGCCTTCAAACGCCTGTGGACACGCCTCGGCCTCAGTTACGACTGGAACGAGGAATACGCCACCATCAACGACCATTGCCGGAAACTCTCTCAGCACAGTTTCCTC
>CAYXPO010000086.1:0-11835 GCA_964466925.1 uncultured Nitrospirales bacterium | reverse complement strand
GGTGGTGTAATCGCGGGTGGGATGCTCGAAGAGGGCGCGCGCCGAAGCGGCATCCTCCCCAAAGATATTCATGGGGAAAAGAGCCATCACTATACACCCTGTAATACCCCGCCAACCTAACGTTTTCATGTTTTGACTCCTTCTGATAGGGAAACACATCTATAGCGTCTGCTTGATTGCCCGCAAAGCCTGAACAATATCATTTCGGTCCAGGGCTTCCGCAAATTCCCCGGCCCACGACTCGATATAGGGCCAGTCCAATGGTCCGGATGACTTAATCAACCCCTCGATATCCGCCATATCCCGGGGCCGTTGCGCCACGGCTTTCATGATGATGAGGTCTTCCCGCCGGGCAACAGGCATGGTTGCCGAACCTGTTTTCACCTGTTCGGCATTATGAACCAAGTCCTTTTCAAAGGAAAGCCCTGCGATAATCACATCAACATCCACCGCACTCGATTGATGGGTAAGCAAGAACACGCGGGATTCACGCGCAAATTCAAGGCAATTGGATACCCGTGGAACCAGAGCGTATTGTCCGGCCAAGGTCAATGCGGTTTCCCATCGTTCTTCCTCCATAATGGCCAGAATATCAATGTCCAGGGTCGTCCTCGCGGAACCCAGCATCGAGGCCGCCACGCCCCCAATCAGGCAAAAGGGTGCTTGGGCGGCGGTAAGCCAAGCGGCGACGTCCGGCAAGGCGGCATCAATGGAGGGCAGGGCAGGATCACCGGACGCCATAATAGCGCCTTAATGCAAGCCAGGTTTCCCGGACCCTAGCCTCTTCTTCCGGGTTGCGGGTATTCCACCCCATTTCGCGAGCATACACGTAGAGGGCATTCAGCCGCCGTAATCGCTCATCGGGCGGCATCTTCCGGAGTTCATCCCGTTGGGCGGCGGTAACCAGTTCCCAGCGCCGGGTGAAGGCTTGGCCCTCCTCTTTTGTAATCCGGGATTTTTCCATATAGGTGCACTCCAATGCCGTCCCATAATAAAGAGAACATCCCGCCCGCCGCAACTGGGGCCGCGGGAGGGGATTTGTCGTTTCGGGGAATTGCCCTTTTTGGATGAAGTTGACACGCATTCGTGATATGCTAAGAGCGGTAAGCAAGGGAGACCATACGATGCGACAGCCATGTTTGCGTGAGAGAAGAATGCTGATAGCGCTTGTCTTAAGTTTAATGGCGCTGCCGGTGGGCGCGGACGTCTGGTATGTGAACGGGGCGGGCAACCCGGGCGGCACTGGCACGGATTGGGAGCATGCCTTTGTCACAATTCAAAGCGCAGTGAATGCCGCCGCGGCGGCGGGCGGCGGCGAAGTATGGGTGGCGCGGGGCGTGTACTATGAAGTCGCGCTGAACGGCGGAGTTCCGCTGGAACTGCGGGAGGGGGTGCAGGTGTATGGCGGCTTCGCGGGCGGGGAAACGGCGCGGGAACAACGGAATGACGATCCGGAAAGCAATGGCGCAGTGATTCACGGCACCCGCCATACGGGGGAATACACCCCGGTGGCGGCGGTGGTGAAAGGGGCGAACGACTCGATTCTGGACGGATTCACGGTAACCGGCGGACGTTCCGCCAATGGCGCGGGGATGCTGAATGATGCGGCGTCGCCGAGGGTGGAAAATTGCCTGTTCGAAGACAATCATGCCCTGGCGGTAAACAACAGCGAAGGCGTTGGCGGGGGCATGTACAATCGGAATAATTCTTCCCCCGTGGTGGTGAATTGCGTGTTTCGCAATAATGTGGCGGATCTCTCCGGCGGCGGCATCGCCAACCGGGAGTATTCTTCGGGCACGTTTGTGAATTGTTTTATTGAAGACAACATCAGCAATCTTGGCGGCGGCCTGTACAATCACACCTCCAATCCCCGCTTCGAGAATTGCGTGGTGAAGAAAAACATGGCGGTGACGCGCCCCGTGGAGGGCGGGGACCCCCTGATGGGGTTTGGCGGCGGCTTGTACAATATCGGGCGGTTGCAGGATCAGTACCCGGTCGAATTGGGAACGGCGCCTCCGGCGGACCCGGTTTTCTACAACTGCTTGTTTGCCTTGAACTACACGGAAGGGTATGGCGGGGCCATTTTTAATTCCGAGGGCAAAGGCCTGTTTGTCTTCTGCACGATCACCCTGAACGCCGCCACCCAAGGCGGCGGGATTTTCAATTTTGACGGGGCCAAGCCGCGTCTCGCCAGCAGCATCCTCTATCACGACACCGCCCCGGAAATCACGGACAACACGGGCTTCTTTTTCGATCTCGCCAAGCCGGTGGACAATCCGTCCGTGGCGCAAAGCACGGTGGACTATTGCGACGTTCAGGACAAGGTCTGGTCCGGCGTGGGCAATATCAGCCAGCCGCCGCTGTTTCGCAATCCGGCTTCCGCGAATTTCCACCTGAGCGCGTTGTCGCCGTGCGTGGACGCGGGCGGCGGCCTCGCGGGCCTGACGGTCTTCACGCCACCTTATTATGACTTCGACGGCGATGCGCGCGGATTTGACGGTTCGGCTGTTCCCCGGGGGGATGGCACCGACATTGACATGGGGTATGACGAGTTCACCGGCGGCGAGGAAGAAGGGGAAGTGGACGGCCAAGTGGAGGGCATGCTTGAAGGCGGGGCGGAAGGTGAAATTGAGGGTGGAATCGAGGGGGAAGGCGAAACCCCGCCGCCCAACGTGATTTATGTGGACAAGACGAATCTTTCGGGAATGGAAGACGGGCGGACGTGGGCCACGGCGTTCCGGGCGCTGCAATTGGGGTTTGACACGGCGGACGCGCTGGGCGCGCCCGAAGTGTGGGTGCGGGAAGGAGTATACAACGAAATTCGGGCCAATTCGGGGTATTTGTTGTTGCGCGCGGGCGTTTCGGTGTATGGCGGATTCGCCGGCACGGAAACCGCGCGGGAACAGCGTGATCCCGCCGCGCATGTCACGGTGATTGACGGGGCGTATGCCAACAACGGAACCCCGGCGCAAAGTGTGGTGGTGGGCGCCAGCGATGTGGTGCTGGACGGTTTCACCATCCAAGGCGGGCGGGGCGTTCAAGGGTCCGGGATGGCGAATGACGGGAGTTTCGGGGCCATCGCCAATTTGACCGTGTCGAATTGCCGGTTCCGGGATAATTCCGCGACGGGGTATGGCGGGGCGATGTATATCGGCGTGGATGCGGCGGTTACGCTCATCCGCTGCCAATTTGAGGGAAATTCCGCCGTATCAGGGGGCGGGGCGCTGCTCATCCAGGTGTCCTCTCCCGAGTTCCAGGACTGCACCTTCCTGAACAATAGCGCGGCAACAGGCGGCGCGGCGTTCAGTTTGGACGGAGCCGATCCCGTGTTCAGGCAATGCCTGTTCCAATCCAACCGGGTCACACAGGTTGGGGGCGCCTTGGCGAATCTCGGCGCCAATGCCGTGATAACCGGGTGCACTTTTGAAGACAACACGTCCGATTCCTCGGGGGGGGCGGTGTTTAACTACAACGCCTCGCCCCGGATTAGCGGCTGCAAGTTTTACGCGAACCAGAGTTCCACGGCGGGCGGGGCGATTGCGAATTTCAGCGAAACCACGGCGGCGGAAGCGCAAAAAGCGAAGCCGATAGTGGTGAATTCCGTGTTTACGCAGAATGTGGCGGTGGATAACGGCGGGGCGGTCGCCAACCAGGGCGCGTCGCCGGTATATACCAACTGCACGTTTTACGGCAATGAAGCGAATGTGGGAGGCGCCATGGGCAACATGGATTCGCGCGTCACCATTACGAACTGCATCCTCTGGGGCAATTCGGGCACGCCGCAACTCGCCGACGCCAACAGCTTGACGGTGGTGAATTACAGCGATGTGGAAGAAGGCGCCCCGGGGATTAACATCAGTGTCAATCCCCGCTTCGTGGATGCCCACATGCGCGATTTCCACTTGCGCGCCTCCTCCCCATGCATTGATGCCGGGATGAATACCGCGGGAGCGCCCTTGGGCGGCGTTACCACGGATATCGAGGGCGATGCCCGGGGGTATGACGGCTCCCCGGATGCCACGCGCGGCGATGGTTCGGACTACGACATAGGCGCCGACGAATTCACCGGCGCCCCCGGGGAAGGCGAAGAGGAGGGGGACGGCGTTGATGAGGGCGAACTGGAGGGCGAAGGTGCGGCCGAGGGCGAAGGCGAAGGCGGGGGCGAAGGCGAAGGCGAAGGCGGCCTGGAAGGCGACGTGGTTTATGTTGATCGGAACAATGCCTCCGGCATGGAGGATGGCCTGAGTTGGGATACGGCCTACACCACGATTCAGGCGGGATTAAACGCCGCCTTGATGCGGAATATACGGCAAGTATGGGTGGCAAAAGGCAAATACAACGAACTGCGCGACAATACGGGCGCCCTGCTCTTGTATGAGAACATCGAGCTTTACGGCGGATTTGCGGGAACCGAAACGCTGCTCTCCGAACGGAACTGGATGGTTCATGCGACCATCATTGATGGTTCGCAGTCAAACAATGGGAATCCCGCGCAACGGGTGATCACCGCGGCGAACAACACACGGGTGGATGGATTTGGCATTCGCGGCGGACGCGGCTCCTCGGGCGCGGGCATGCTGGTGTTTGGCGTCTCGGTGACCCTGGAGAACTGCACCTTCAGCGACAACAGGGCCACGGACGTGGGCGGCGCGCTGTTTGTGTTTGAGAACGCCTCCCTTTCCGTCAAAAACTGCGTCTTCTACCGGAATCACGCGGACACCAGCGCGGGGGCGGTCCTGGTGATCCGGTCCACCGCCACGTTCCTCAATTGCTCTTTTGCCTCGAATACCGCGCGCGACGGCGCGGCCTTCTTCGCCGTGACCTGCGCGCCGGAACTGAATTACTGTTCGTTTCTCGACAACGCGGCCACGGCCAACGGCGGGGCGGTGACGCTGTTGAACGCGGACGCATCCGTGAATACCTGTAATTTCTCCGGGAATCAGTCCGGCGAGATAGGCGGCGCGCTCTTTGTGAACCAGTCCTCGCCGCGTTTTGAATCGTGCCGGTTCAGCGGGAATTCCTCGCAAACCAACGGCGGCGCGGTGGCGGTGTTTGGCCCAATGGACAATCCTTCGGGCATGGAGGCCGCGCCCCTGTTCGTCAATTGCGTATTTTGCGACAACAGCGCGGCAATGTCCGGGGGCGCGGTGCTCATGGATGACGCGCGCCCCGTGATCACCAATTGCACGCTGTATGGGAATGAAGCCGTGGAAACCGGCGGCGGCCTTTTCGCCCTGAATTCGCGGATGAATGTCAACAACTGCATTTTGTGGAACAACGGGTCGCCGCAGATCACCACCAACACCACGGATTCCATTATCCGGTACTGCGACGTCGAGGAATTGGTCGAAGGAACGGGCAACATCAGTGAAAATCCCCGTTTTGTCGCACCGGATGCCGGCGATTTCCACCTTCGGGCGGATTCTCCGTGCGTGAATGCCGGGCGGAACACCAGCGCGGTTGGATTTGGTTCAGTGACACTGGACTTTGACGGCGATTTGCGCGGCGCGCGCTATGACATTGGCGTGGATGAAGTGCTGGGCGGCGATGTGGAAGGGGAAGACGAAGGGCAAGGCGAGGGCGAGGGGGAAGGCCAGGGCGGCTGCGGACTGGCCAGCGTCGCGATCACGTGGCCGTCCCCGAATACCATAATTTCCATTCCTTCGCATTCCGGCACGCTGTCGCTGGTGCTTATGGCCGCCACCAACTGCACGGAAGACACCAATTACGTGGAATACTCGCTGGATGGCGTATTGGCCGGCCGATCATATTACCCGCCCTATCTGGTGACGGTGACCGGCGCGGACCTGATGACCTCCGGGGGGCATCTGTTGACCGCGGTGGCGGTGAGCATGGGGCAAGGCTTGGACACGGTGGAGGCCCAGAGCAGTTTTACCTTGCTGGGCGCGAACGCGGCGCTGGACATGGACGGCAACCGGATACCGGACAATCCCTTTGCCGCGATAACCGCGGAACGGGGCGTGTGGATGGCCTCGGGGCTGGATGCGGATACGAACCTGGTTTACACGCGCGCCCTGGTGGAATGGCACGCGTCCGTGCTTCCGGAGGCTCCCGAAGTCACCCTGGGGGTTGCCAGCCCCTACAATCCCAATTGGCGGCTGGTGGTGAGCGTGCCGGAAAACATTCTGGCGCCGGGCGAGAGCGGCCTGCTCATGATTACCACCGCGCCCGACCGGTATACCTTGCTGGGCATGGACGAAGCCTTGAAGTGCGGGCCGCCCCCCAGTGGAACGCTGGTGCCGCGGACCCAATTCGCGGAAATCAGCCTGCTGGTCAGCACCGATAACGGAACGACCTATCAGAAGATGCCCGCGGACCGGCTTGCACAAAAACCGGTGCACCTGCTGTACGATGGCGCGAACGTTTCCGCGGGCGACGTCATCCGTCTCCTTACGCATCCCACGTTTGTGGCGCGCAATGCCGCCTCCGGACTGATTCTTCAGGCCAATGGCGGCGCCTGGACCACCGGCCACAGCGGCGCATTGAACCTTGGCGCAAAACGCATCGAAGCCGATTTGACCGGCTTGTCCATCGTGGCGCCCTACACCTTCACGGCGGAGACCGCCCGCCTGAGCGTAACGCCGGACACCGCGCCGTTCGGCACGGTCACCGTGGGAAGCAGCGCCACCGTCACGTTCACGGTGAGCAACACCGGAACCGGCATCCTCAACGGGGCCGCGTTCACCGCACCACCGTTCTCGATAGACGCCGGCGGGAATTATGCGCTGGCCGCCGGTCAAAGCCAGCAGGTGGTGGTGCGTTTCACCCCCACGGCGGCGGGCAATTACACGGCGTACGCCGGATTCAGCGGCGGCGGCGGCGGTAATGCGCTGATCACCGGAACGGGCGCGGCCCAACCCGAAAAAGTGAAGAATATTTGGGGCTGCGGGCCGGGATCCGACACGGCGGGCGCTTCGGCCCTGGCCGATCTTCTTACGGTTTTTTCGGTGTTTGCCTTCTTGACCGGATGGCGGCGGCGTCCGCGTTTCCGCGCCACCTCCCCAAAATGAAATCCGCCGTATTTTGCATGCTTTTGCCCAAGTGTGATAGCATGAGTGCATCCGTTATTCACTTCCACAGGATGCTTCATGGTTGATCTTTCCACAAACGCCAGTCTGGGCTCCGGGCGCATAGACACCCCAAGGAGTTCCGCGCGCCGGATTTATTTCCGGCTCATCCGGTACGCCTGGAACTACAAGCTGCGGCTGTTGATCTCCTTTAGTTTCGCCATTTTACTGGCGTTCTCCTTCGGCGCGCTGCTGGTCGGCCTGAGCCAGGGCGTGGACCTCACCTTTTTCACGCCGCAGTATGATCAGAACGGGAAACTGGAACGGGAGGATCCCAAGGACAAAATCCTGCACAAAATCGAGACCTTCAATACGAAACTCGAGCAAACCCTCCATTGGGCGCCGCGTTCGCTGGAACGCGGATTCCAGGGCATGGTGGAACGGATGCGCGCGGACAAGATGCGGGCCATTACCGTCATGTGCATGGCCGTCATTGTGCTGGCGCTCATCATCAATCTGGCGCGGTACCTGCAGGAATTTTTCGCGGGCACCATCGGGACCAATATCAGCACGGACCTCGGCCACGAAATGTATGTAAACCTCATGAACCAGTCGGTGGGGTTTTTCGAGACGCGCAGTTCCGGCGAAATCCTCGGGCGCTTCGCCAACGACATCTTCACGGTGAACCGGGGGCTCGCGGGCGTGCTCGTCAAGCTCATGTGCGAACCCATCAAGGCGTGCGTCTTCCTCAGCGTCGCCTTCTCCGCCGATGTGTACCTGACCCTCATAGGCATTTGCATATTGCCCCCCGTGATGTTCGCGCTGTTGCGCATCGGCAAGAAAATGCGGAAAAGCGTGCGGCGTTCGCTCCAGAAAATCGCCTCCATGACCACCGTGGTCAATGAGACCGTCATGGGCATTGCCATCGTCAAAGGCTATAACATGGAGGAATACGAACTGGAGCGGATGCGCAGGGAGATCGCCAAATTGCGGCGGTTCCTGCGGCGCATGGTCAGCCTGGATGCGGCCGCGATCCCCACCACGGAATTCATCCTGATTGTGGGCGTGGCCATTTTCGGCATGCTGAGCGGCCACCGCTTGCTCACCGGCAAACTCGCCCTCGGCGACATGGCCGGGCTCTTCATCGCGCTCGGGCTGATGCTCGACCCCATCCGCAAACTGGCCTCGGTCAACAACATGATCCAGACCAGCGTGGCCAGCGCGGAACGCGTATTCGAGTTTATCGATCTCCGCCCGGACATCCTGGAAGCGCCGAACCCCGTCGAATTGCCGGGATTGCGCGACAATATCCGCTTCGAGCAGGTCCATTTTTCGTATGACGGCCAGCGGCCCGTGCTGAACGGCATTGATTTCGAGATCAAGAAGGGCGAACTGGTGGCGTTGGTGGGACCCAGCGGCGCGGGGAAAAGCACCATCGTCAAGCTCATTCCGCGTTTTTACGACGTCACCCGGGGGGCCATCACGATTGACGGCGTGGACATCCGCACGGCCTCTTTCAAGAGCCTGCGAAACCTTCTCAGCATCGTGACGCAGGACACCATCCTCTTCGCGGAGAGTGTCCGCGACAATATCGCCTACGGGCAATCGCAATTCAGCGACGAGCGGGTCCGCGCCGCGGCCGATGCCGCGCACGCCACGGAATTCATCGAGCAGATGCCACAGGGATTCAACACGGTAATCGGGGAATCCGGCTGCAATCTTTCCGGCGGCCAGCGCCAGCGTCTGGCCATCGCCCGCGCCATCATCAAGGACCCGGCCATCCTCATTCTTGACGAGGCCACGTCAAGCCTCGACTCGGAAAGCGAGCGCCACATCCAACAGGCCCTGGATGCCTTCGTCACCGGCCGCACCGCCGTGGTGATCGCCCACCGGCTGTCCACCGTGCGCCGCGCCGACCGCATTCTGGTGATTGACGGCGGGCGCGTCGTGGAACAGGGCCCCCACCAGGAATTACTCGCCAAGGGCGGCCTCTATACCCGCCTCTATGAAACCCAATTCGGCGTGCAGGAACCCAACGCGGAATCCGCGGTTAAGTAACACCCCGGTTATTTGGCTCGTTTCCCGCGAAGGGTCCGTGATTTATTTCGCGAGAGCGGTTTCGACACTGGCAGGATCATGCGGGTTGGATGCTTTTGCGCATCCTCGCGCAAAAGATCAAACAATTTACCAACGTCATTTCCAACCTGGCGCGCCAGTTGGTCTTTCATCCGGTATACTTCCCTTAAAACAGGGTCAGGTTTCATATCATCAATCTCCCAACAATTCCTCTGGAGTGCACACATGAGGTGTGAATAATCCTTGCCGTTCATTTAACGCTCGCAATCGGCGGAGAGCAAAGGCATTTGCGAGATGCTTAAAATTCCATGTGCAGAGAAATTGTACCTGGTAAACACTCGCAAATGCCAAATGAGCAGCATCCGCCGCCTTTCCCGATGGCACAATATGTTCGAGAAAGTATAGATTGGCGATCTGTTGGACTTCTGGTGTTGCTAATAACACTGGGAATTGCTCAAGAAAATCACCGCGTTTCTTGGCCGCCCGCCGGTCTCCCTTATTGGCTTCTTCCAGAACAACGTCCGAAATGAAAATAGTGAAACATTTGTGATCACGCCGCCACCATGCACGAGTAATCTCTTGCCGTGTAACCACAAGAAGATCACGTGAAGGTTCTGCCAGCAAATAGCTGGGAATCGTTGTCTCCATGTATAAGGTCGGCTTATCCATGCCATTTTTACTCTGCAAGGATTAGAACGTGCCCGCTCCAGTGGCGGTACTTGATTTCACGCAAGTTTACATTGTCTAAAACCAAAGAAATTCTACAAAAAAATCGCCTAACAATCAAGTGTACTATTTTGGCAATGCACCATGAATTTGTTTACATTGATCTCTCTTGCTAACCGGTTATAATGGGTTAAAGGTTGGATAAACTGTTAAAGAACAAAGTTGCCGATAGTAGTCATGGCACTGAATCCAAGAGTGAACTGTTTAGAACAGCGGTGTCAGAACGGGTTGCCCACAAACTGAAAAGGAAGTGAATACTATGGCCTATCCTGGTGTGTTGGACGATATCCGGTTGGCGGTGGCGCTGCAACGGCCAAAACGCCTGCCGGTGTTTATGTGCAGCGAGGAATTCGACGTTCGCGTGTGCGGCAGCCGCTATGACCGTTACAACCGCGATGCGAAAGAAATGGCCCGGGTGCAGATCGAGGCCGTCGAGCGGTTTGATTACGATTGGGCTTGGCTCCAAGTGGACGATTGCAACGAGTTCGAGGGCTTGGGCGTGGAGGTGAAAGGGGAAGGCGACATCCTGCCCGCCACATGCGGGTATCTCCCCGCCACGGAAGCGTCTCTTCAGGCTCTGCGGGAACATGGCTACCGCATCGAAAACCGCATGGGGGTGTTGTTGGACGCAATCGGTAAGGTGAAGGCACATTTCGGAGACCGCGTCTGCGTCACCGGGCGCACCGCCGCGCCGTTCAGTTCAGTTACGTTGGCGTTCGGCATGAATGAAACCCTGATGCTGCTCTATGAGCATCCGGAATTCGTGGTGGAGGCGCTGAAGTTTTTCGAGGAGTATCAGCTTCGCTTCGGACTCGATCAAATCAACGCGGGCGCGGATGCGCTATGGTTCGGTGACTGCAATGCCTCGGGGCACCTGATCAGCCCGGAAAATTACCGGACATTTGCAATGGAACCCGCCCGCCGTGTGTCGGCGGGGTATCAGGAGGCGGGCGGCATCGTATTTTATCACGCCAGCGAGGAATTGCCCGCCATGATCGATCTCCAGGCGCAAGCGGGATTTTCCATTTTAAGCGTGGGGCCGGGGATTAATTTGGAGGCCGCAAAAGAGATTGTTAACGGCCGCGTGTGCCTTTCCGGCAATGTCAATCCATTGACCGTGCTGGAACGCGGCACACCGGAACAGGTCCGCGCCGAAGTGGAACGCATCGTGCATACCGTGAGCCGCCACGGCGGACACGTCATGAACTCCGGCGAAATGGTCCCGCGCGACACCCCCAAGGAAAACGTCCGCGCCTTCATCGAGAGCACACGGTGCGCCTGGGATTGAAAATGAATTTCCTAAACTTCAATAGATGTAACAAATTCACCACTCAATGGGTGGTATCTCACCAGATGAAAATCCCTTCAATGTATGAGCAACAGTACAAGGGTGAAGAAAAACATATACAGGATGAGTGACTAAATAAGCAACATAGAACATTTTCGGATCCAACAATGTGTCTGCCATTGCAGGGATTTTGCGCCGTAACGAAATTTCCTGGATGTGTTCACTATGTCCAAAATGTTGTCTCATTGGTAAAAAGCCTCCAGTATTTAATCATCGTATCGTCATCAAACCCTCCGGATACCGGGGAACCTACACTTTCTCATAAAGGTTAATGTGAAAAGTCTCATAAACAAAGTGTACTATAGCAACAAGCATTCTGGTAATTAATGGTGCTGATATTGTTTTTTCATAAGGGTCAATGCTTGCCGATATGGGTATACAATGATGATTTCTCATGGTCATTCTCCATTTATGTTTACACTACCGCGCAAGTTTTGATATAGGTTCATCAAAAAATATGACTTGATACCAATGGGATACAAAACTCTTAAGGCTGTGGTATTCTGTTATTTCTTGCAACAAAGACCTAGAAATTTTATTGTGTTTTGATACTGTAATTAAGTGATGCATTAAGTTTCTCCCAATTTAAGATGCTCTGTTAGAACTTGAGAGTACCGTATTCACGGGCTAGTTGCCTTCGGTCTGTTCGGATTTAAG
>CAYXPO010000085.1:5534-11868 GCA_964466925.1 uncultured Nitrospirales bacterium | reverse complement strand
TGTCGCCGCCGGGGGCGTCGTAGAGGACGGCGAGGCGGTCTCCGACTTTGACGACGGAGGGGAGGCCAATGCACTTTTTGCTCCAGGTGCAGTTTTCACCGTCGAGCACGATGGCCTTGTTGTTGGCATCCCAGGCATCGAGATTTTTTGTCCAATAGACCCAGACGGAATCGGTGTATTCGCCGCCGTCGAGGCCGATATGGTTGGTGAAGAGGAACCAGGTCTGGTTGGCGGGTTCGAAGTAGAGGGAGGTGTTTTCGATTTGTTCCGCCGGGGAGACGATGGGCTTGGGGTCGAGGCTCCAGGGGCCATTCAGGTCTTTGGTGCGCGCGATGCTGATGGTACGGTGTGTGCCTTTGTCATCTTGGGAGGCCGCGCTGAAGAACATTCGGTATTCTTCGCCTTCTTTGATGATATGTCCGGGACTGGCGGTCACGTCGTAGTAGGTATTAGGGGTGCAGTGGAAGGGGGTCACGTCGCGCTGTTTGATCCAGGGACCGGTTGGAGAGTCGCTCCGGGCTTTCATGGTAAGATAGGGGAACGCGGGGATAAGATCGGGCGCGGGAGAGGTATGCGGCGTGCCAAGGTAGAACATGTGCCACGTTTTCCCGTCGAAATAGGTCACGCCGTAGGAGGCTGATGCGGAATCCTCTTCGTCCGGTTTGCCGAAATCAAGTACCGGTCCTTTTTTCTCCCAGTGGATGAGATCCTTGCTCGTGGCAAGGCATGCCAGCCAACCTTTGGGGCCGGCTCCATCGTAATGCATGTAGTATGTGCTGTTGAATTCCCAAACCCAGATGTCGCGCGCGCCGAGGTAGTCGCATTGTCCGGGGCCGTCGCCGTGTTTCATCACCACGCCCTGATCCACCGCATTGAGGCGAAATGCCGCCGCAGGACGTCCATCGGAATATTGGACGGTAGTTGTTATAGGTACCATTGGACTGCCGGACGTTTCCGATGTTCTGCAGAGGGTGACCGGCCCCAGCAAACCCGATTCCTGCAAGGGCGAATCAGGCTTAAAAACGTCGAGGGTGGTCCACGTCAGTCGTTTGCTCTTCGATAGACCGCTATCGCCGATGAGCCGGTTGATCCAAAGGTTGGCGACAGTGATTTCCAGGCGGTTGTCTTTCTCCTGCAGCACTCCCTCGGGAATCTCCACACGCCAGGGTTCACACCAGACGGTACCAAGGTCCTGCCCGTTGAGGTTGATGGAAGCGAGGTTTTTCACGTTTCCGAGGGAGAGTACCACCGGGATCTTTCCTGTGTCCGGCGGGCAATCGAAGGTGGTGCGGTAGACGGCTTTGCCGGAGTAATATTTGATGCCGGGGTCCGAGCTTTGCCTCCAGTCTTCCAGGCTGGCGAAGACGATTTTTTCCGGGCCGCCCCACTTTGGATCAAAGGATACTTCCCACGGGGCCGTGAGTGTGAGTACCGGGGTGAGTTCCGGAAAATTCCTGCCGGAATCCGCCGTTTTTCCCGCAGGTTTACGGAACACGACAAAGCCGCTCTCCAGCGGATCAAGACGCACGGGGACGGTGGTGATGCCGTCTTTCTCGTAAAATTCCGGCAGATCGCGGCGTGCGCCGGTCAGCGGATTCCACCATTCCGGCTGGCGTCCGCTTACGCGGAAGCGGCAGTCCGCGGTTTGCGTCTGACTTTCGCGGTTGGCGATGAAATACAGGTCTGTACCGCCTTCGCGGCGATGGATATACCGCACGCGGCCATTGGATTCAAAATCGGGCGGTACATTCAGTTTTGCCAACACCTGCGCCGTTGTTTCGTACACAGGATAGAGGTCACGCTGCCACGGCGTGCTTTCTTTCAATTGCGCCTGCGCCAGCGGATTGGCTTCCTCCGCCTTCGGGGCGGCTCCCTCATCCAAAATCACCACTCCCTTACCCACCGTACGTTCCGGAACGGCTTCGCTCGTGCCCCAGAGTTTCGCGGCCAGTTCTTGGACCTGCTGGTCGCATTTCGGATAGTCCACAAGGCTTGGCGATTTGCGCGGCGGCGCGCCGAGCACCGTGGCGCCGGTTTCCACCAACGCGGCGATCTTTTGCAGCAATCGGGGCGTCATCGTATCGAAGCGCGGCAACACCAGCAGGCGGTAACTCATCCCGTCGGGAAAGACAATGCGCCCGTCCTTCACGGAAGCCCGCTCGATCAGGATTTCGGGCGCGCAGCCGTCAAAGTTGTAGCCGCGCCGGTCAGGTAATGCGCCTTCCAGTGCGGCGCTTGGCGGACGGAACACATTGGGCGCGCCTTCAGGAGAGAGATAGAGAATGTCAGCAACGAAAAGTCCCTTGCGAAGCATCTGCTGGCACCGGGCGATATATTGGTGGTAAGCGCCCACCATGTCCCACCATGTTTCCGTTCGTTCCCAGTGAACGCCGTAAGGCCCCATGGTCATGCCGGGGAAGCGGTCGAGCCAGGGCTGGGCTTGATAGCGATGGAAAACGAAGCGGTTGATGCCCGCGCAGAGTGCCCAGTCTCCCTGCGCCTTCATCGAGCCGGGATGTTGCCGCCAGTCCTCGCCGGGCGCGGCGGTGAAGGCTTCGGCTCCGATTATGGGGCGGCCCATCGTGTGCGCAATCGAGGCGGCCTCGATGCAACTGAACTCGGTGGAAAACCCAAAACCCTTCGACCAGAACTCGCACATCGGCACGTCGGCCGCGCTGCCCAGGTTCAAATCGGAACAGGGATTCAGATCATAGGGTTCGATGGACAATTCCAGCCCGTGCTTTCTTCCCAATTCCTTGAGACGCAGCACATGATTCTCCACCACCAGTTCTTGCGCGGTCTGCCGCAAATCCCACAGGAAGCGTTCGGATAGCTCGGCGGAGTCCACTACCCGGCCCAGCATGGCGGGCAGATAATGCGTGAGGTCATAGCCGCGGCGTTTTGTAAATTCCTCGCGGAATTTTGGCGACCAGTTTTGCGAACTCATCTCCCAACTGTCGAAATGGAGTGCAGCAAGGCCGCGTCCGGGATTTTTAGGATCACCGGTTTTCTGAAGGAGGGTGCCAATATAGGCGTCAAAATGGGCGCCTATCGCGGCGGCGTCAAATTTGTCCGATTCCAGCCCCAACCCGGGTGCGGGCGCGGGACGTGACGTTTGCCCGGTGATGGTGGAACCGAAGCGCAGAATGGTCCAGTTTCCTTCCGGCACATCCCATACCAACCGGCCTTCCGGGTCGAGTTTTCCCGTCAGATCGAGTATTTTCCCGGAAGCAATGCATTGTTCCGCAGTCAGGGTTTCATAGTCCGCCGGTGCGGGAAGAAACGGTTTTACGCCCGGTTGCGATGAATACGGCGCACGAAAATACAAGGCTTTTTCGTCCGAATCGGCGATGCGGGCATTACCCGCCGGTGTGGGGAAGGCCAGCAGGGCCACATCCCTATAATAATTCTTCCAAATCTTGTGCAGTTCAGGCGTGAGGGTCCCTTCCCCGAAAAACGGTTTCCGCGGTTTGGGTTGCGGAAGTACTTCATCAAATTTTGAAGGACCTGCGGCGGTGGTTTCGCTCGCGACCAGATGTTGCATGCTTTGTTCGGGCTTCACCCACGGGCCGCCGGTGCCACACCAGCCGGGTCCCGCGGCCAGGGCGATCTGGATGCCGAGGCGGTCTGCTTCCGCAAAGGCGTGGCCGAGGAGTTCCTGCCATTGGGGGCTCATGAATTCAACCGGGCCGCGCTCGATGTCCAGCCCCACTTCCATGTAGATCGCCCCGCCGATCCCCGCTTGCTTCATCGCTTCCAGGTCGGCGGTGATCCCTTCGCGGGTGAGGTTGCCGTCCATGAAGAACCAATAGACCCAAGGCCGCGCGCTGTCCGGCGGTGTGGTGAATTCCTGCTCCAGCGGGTCCGCCGTTTCCGCCCACAGCAGAGGAGCAGCCACACCCATCAACGTCAACAGGATTACGACGAACACATTTCTCATGACACTAGGTCTCCTCTTGGCCGGTTTATGTGCGGATTTTCACTATCACGAAACGGCACGGCGCGCATATTCATGCAGTAACGCCAAATAATCTCTATAGTGGTCCATCGAGACGTGCGGGGGAGTCTGATGATCAACACTGGGGATAAATCCGCCGGTCTTCATCAAGGGAAGCAGCCGCTCGAATTCTTTTTGCAGTGCCTCCCGGCCATTGGCCATGACCATTTTGTCGTAGTGGCCGATCATCCGCAAGTTGGGGAATTGTTGCCGCAGTTTCATGCCGTCAACGCCCGCCTGACGCTCCAGCGGGAGAATGCCGAACACCCCCACATTCAGCAGCCAGGGGGCGAGTTCGGTAACGTCGCCGTCGGTATCCACGATGGGGATGACGTCCAGCTCCTGAAGGGCGGGAATGATCCGCCGGTAATACGGCGCGAGGAACTCCTCGAAATGGCCCTTGGAGATCATGGGACCGTGATTGTAGGACATGTCTTCGGCAAAGGTCATGAACGTAGGCACGCAGGCCTTGGACACGCGGTGCAGAATGCCGAGATTGAATTGCAGCAAATCCTCGTTAATGGCGTGGATGAGTTCCGCATTCTCACAAAAGGCATACATTTGCCGTTCCAAGCCCAGCAGGGTGCGCGGGAACCAGAAGAATCCTTCCAGCGTGATCCAGACCACGGCATCGCCTTGGGCCTGCCGTTCCGCCCAGGGGTGCATTTCTTTGATGGCGTTTGCATGGTCCGGGAAGATGCGGGGCCGCAGGGCGAGATAATCGTCCATATTCGCCACCGTACCCTCCACATGGTGCTGTTCCGCGGCAATGGTCTGTTCCGTGGTGGAGAACCAGAACTGCTTGTAGGGGTCGAGACCGAAGTATTCCGCAATCTCGAAAACATCGTTCAACTCCCGCGGAAGCCCCTCCCCCTTCCAACGCTCGATGGTGAGGTCCCACCACATCGCCCACTCAATCACCGGCAGCCGGTCCACCGGCTGGTAATTCATTACTGCGCGAAAACGTTCGGGATGATTCATGAGATCGCTCTTTGCATGTAGTCGATCATCGCATCCAGCAGACAGGCGCCTTCCGGCGTGTCGGCGAGGAGATCGACGCCTCGGGTAATCAGCAGGGTCTGGCCGTCCGGGCCTTTCTTCTGGCAAATGTAAGTGAAGTACTGATTTTTGCCTTCACCAACGGCAAAGTGTTGGAACTCGCCGAGTTTCGGATTGATGGGCAGCTCGAGCCCCCGCTTGATAAGGCGAAACCAAAGGGGAGACAGTTTCCCGTCGTGGGGAAAATCGCCGAACACGGGGTGGCGGGCAAACGCCGTTCCGATCTGATCGCCCAATGACCACCAACCCAGCGTGACATTTGGTTCGCCCTCGGCCGGGCCTATCATGATACCCCGCTTTCCTTTCCGGTTGGCTTCGATGAGGCCGGGGTGATCCCAGGAGCCAACGACGAGTTGGGCGGCTTCCGCCTCGGTTGTTCCCGTCTTGGCAATGCCGGGATATCGCTTTGAAAGGATGTCAAAAAGGTCCTCGGTGGCCGCAATGCCTTCACCGTGCTTCGCAACCCGTTTCGGGAAAAACCAGAACTCCCAGGAATTCGCAATACCGGTTCCATCGAGCGCCGCCTCGAAGACGGCATCTATGGGCTTGTCAAGGGTAGGAACGGTGAAATTGCAAACACCGAGTTCTTTCACGTCGCCGGGCTCCGCGTCGAACGGTGGAAAAGTTACTTGATCCAGAATGTCCACGCCCGATTTGAGTGTCCAGGAAAGGCGTGCCTGGTGCAACGGTTTGGCATCGTAATGCGAGATCGAGAGGGTGGCTTTGCAAGGCTCGCCGGATACGGCGATAGCGCAGGCGGGTTCGATGTCCGCGAGGAGTACCGTTGGCCCGTTGAACTGGTGGAACCGATCCAGCGTTAGCCCGCCCGGTTTCTCCTCCCAGAACGCGGTCAGGAATCCTTGTCCGGTGTATGTTTTTTCCTGTGGCACCATGACGTCCACGATTGTCCAGTACGCATAGCCGTCGCAGGCCGGATCCCGGCGCGCCTGCTCAATCCCCTGTTTCTGATAGTAGCCTTGCAGGGCGTGTGCGGCGTTGAGACAGGCGTCTCCCCAAGTGCGGTCAAGCCCTGCGGCTTCAAGGGACGCCTCATAGTCTTCGATTTTTCGCGGTGCGGGAATGGCCCCGGTGAATTTCGGCGCCAGGCGCGGGTCCAGTTTGATGCCGAGGTTCAAGTATTCATGGGCAACAAAAGGGACATCGAGCGCGTCGAACGCCCCTTCTTTCCAGGGATTGATCGAAGTCGGCAGCCCGTACCCATTGGGGGTAAAAAAGTCGGCGTTCTCCTTCGTGTTACAGCCACCGTCCTGATGCTGG
>CAYXPO010000085.1:0-5524 GCA_964466925.1 uncultured Nitrospirales bacterium | reverse complement strand
AAATATCAAGCTTGTTATTGGCACTCATGCGTTGCTGGAAGATCCGGTAGTGTTCCGTCTGTTTTTCCCACTGATAAATTTCGCGGTCCAAGGGGCTTCCAAGATGCCCTTCGTTTCCCGTTGAGTAGGTTGCAAAGGAAGTGTAGCGCCGGTAGTGCCGGTAGAGTTCCTCGATGTCGCGTTGCGGATCGAACTCAAAGCCTTCCGGGGTAATGTCATGATAGTAAGGCAGTTCCGGTTGAATCAGAATGCCCGCTTCATCCGCCGCTTCGAAGAACTCCGGGATTTCGCAATGGGTATGGTGCCGGACATAATTGAAACCGGCCTTGCGGGCTATCATCAGATGCTTGAGATGCTCTTCGCGATCCGGCGGTGAAATCAGCGTCATCGGATAAATGTAGTCATCGCCATAGCCGCGGAAGAAATACGGAGCGTTGTTCAAATAGAACCGGTTGCCGCGCACTTCCAGTTTGCGGACGCCGAATCGCTCGATCCAGCCATGGATCGGCGTGTCTCCGGAATAGAGGGTTGTCTCCGCCAGGTACAGGTTGGGTGTTTCCGGCGTCCAAGGCTCAAATACGGTGAGCGGGACTTCGCACACGGCATCCGCATTGCCGTTCGCATCGAGCGACACCGGTTGACGGAACATTCCCGCAGCCCGGCCGTCGAGCGTATGGAGGAGAATGCCTATCGCAGGGCTTGATAGCGCCGCGCCGCCTTCACGGCGAATGCTGACATTTACCAGTGCCGTTTTCTGGTCGAAGCCGCCGCGCACCCATACATCATCGATCCAGGTTGTTGGCGTGGCCTCCAGTTCGATGTCCCGGTAGAACCCGCCGAAACGATGGAAGGCCGCCATGCATCCTTTGCGGCTGGGGGTGTCGTTGCGCACCGTGGCGACGATCTCGGCAGGCTCTCCCGGTTTCACAAACCCGGTGATATCGTATTTGTAGGAGCCACAGTAGGTGTTGAGATGCGCCACGCGCTGCTGATTCACCCAGAGCCACGCCTCCGTGCGCACCCCGCCCACCTTGAGCCAAATGCGTTTGCCTTCCCATGCGGGAGGAATATCCACCGTGCGGCGATAGCGCGCGGTTCCCATATAAACATGGTTCAGCGGCCGGGGGATGCAATCAAAAGGCAGCCCCCAATCATGACTCATGCCGGGTTCGCCCACGCCCTGGGCTTCCCAACAACCGGGCACCTCAATTTTTCGGGCGCCGCGCCAATCCGGTTCGTTCCATGCGGGGCCTTTACCCATGCGGTGGCGTCCCATGAGGGTTGGGTCCGTGACAAAATCCCATTCACCTCGCAGGGACAAAATCTCCTGGAGCGGAGACACCGTAACCGAATGGACCACCGCGGGCGAGGCCGGAAGCGTTCCCCACGGATCAGGGAGTTCCGCGCACAGAGGCGTTTGGGCAAGCGTGGCCGCCAGATACAGAAAACGTAAGAACCGGTTCATTATTCACCTCCAGGTGGAATACGAGTCACAACGGCCTCTCGTTACAAGTGCATTATCACGCAAATGCGCCACCGCCTTCCACACAATCGCCCGATGGATGGGGCATTCGTTCGAGGTGGAGCGAAAGCCCTTGCGGGATATCATCATTCCGCAACCGTGCAAATGCCTCGCATTGACTCGTTGATGCGCCGGGGCCATAATAACATATGCCTCCGCGAAGAGGGGGGTGAACCGTTGATGAAAGTGATACCGATGCGTTGAAGGAAGCCAGGTTGAACCTGAACCTGATGATGCAATGAAAGACGTCAAGATGGTTTCTCTAAGCACATTTTCTCTTGTTGTGGCGGTGTCATCGCTGGCCGCCGCCATGCCGGACTACCAAATCGCCACCTTCCGGGCCGACGTGACCATTCCCCTAGGTCACGCCTGCATGGGCGGCGGGATTTCCCCCGCCACAGAGATCGTTGACCCGCTTTTCGCCAATGGTATCGTGCTGTTGGGGCCGGCCAAGCCGCTTGTTTTTCTGGCCGTGGATTGGTGTGAGATTCGCAATGACGCCTATGACCACTGGCGCGATGCAATGGCCGAGGCGGCGGGTACCACCCGTGCATGCGTGCTTTTGGCCAGCGTGCATCAACACGACGCCCCGGTGGTGGATTACGAGGCCCAACGATTGTTGGACGAGGCAGGCCTGGAAAAGTCCTTGTGCGACACCGCCTTTGCGAAGGAATGCGTGACGCGTGTTGCCGCGGCCTTGCGCGAAGCGTTGAAATCGCCCAAGCCGGTGACGCATTACGGCATCGGCCTCGCCAAAGTCGAAGGGGTGTGTTCCAATCGGCGCGTGGTGTTGCCCGATGGCACGGTTTCCTATGGACGCAGCAGCGCCACGAAGGACCCGGCATTGCGCGCCCTGCCGGAAGGAACGATTGACCCCTACTTGAAAACGCTCAGTTTTTGGAATGGAAACGTGCCCGTCGCCGCCCTGAGCGCTTACTCGACCCACCCCATGAGTTATTATGGGAAGGGAGGCGTCTCCGCCGATTTCGTGGGGATGGCCCGGGCGCAACGCCAGGTGGAAATGCCGGAGGTGTTCCAAATCTATTTCACGGGGTGCAGCGGGGACACGACGGCGGGCAAGTTCAACGATGGCGCTCCGGAAAACCGTCCGGTGCTGGCCGGCAAGATTCATCAGGGCATGGTGAAGGCTTGGGAAAATACCCAGCGCTATCCGCTCGAACAGGTTACCCTGCGCGTGGCGGAACTCTCCCTGGTTCCCAAGAGCTTTGGCGGGTATTCCGAGGAGGATTCAAGGAAAACCGTTGCCGACACAACGGCCAAATCCTTTCAAAGAAACCTGGCCGCCATGAACCTGAGTTGGCGCAAGCGGGTGGCCGCCGGTGAGCCCATTGATGTCCCCGTGGTGGACTTCGGCAAGGCGAAATTTCTGGTGATGCCGGCCGAGTCCTTTGTGCAGTATCAGATCATTGCCCAAGGGCTCAGTCCCGATGCGCCGGTGGTTACCGCGGGATTCGGCGAATGCGCGCCGGGATACATTCCCACGGCGCTGGCCTCCACGGAAAAATACAATGACGAATCATGGTGCTGGGTGGAACCCGGCGCCGAACCGCTCATCACCGAAGCCTTGCGCCAAGCCATGGGAAACTGACAAGGCATCCCGCCAGGAGAAGCGATGCCGTATTTTCTTCTTGTGTTTTTAGCGTTCTTGGTGTGTCGGTGTCCGTGCTGGTCCGTGTCTCTCCAATTCCAAGTTCTTTTGTCGTTTATGTCCTTTTAATTCCTCTCATTCTCCAAACCCCACCCAAAACCCGATACTGGTACCCGTGCATTTTGGTTGCGGCCATACACATTTAGCGATATTCCGTGGTGAGTTCATCGGGTGGGATGGGCTGTTGCGGCAAGGTCTTGGCGGTGTCCGTCGCGGGGATTGTTTCGAGCAGAACCGGTTCATGCGCGAAGGTCACCTTGCCATAGGCCAGACCGCGTTCGGAGTCGGCGAAGAACTCCGCGGGTTGTTTGTTGACGGTAACTTGTTCGAGGGCGTTTCCGCCGGTTCCCAATATAACCCAATTTTCGAGGCCTGCGGGGCCCTGAAGGCGAAGCGCGAGTTTCCGGGTGGCCGCATCCCATTGTTCCGAGATTCGTTTTCCGCCCCACTGGTGATATACGGCGCCCGCAGGGGCTTTTCGCAGGTGCAGAAGCCGCACTTGGAAGGGGTCCAGGGTTATATCTGAAAATGGAGTGGTCTCCTCGCCGCCGGAGAGGAGGGTGGTCTTTCGCAGGTGGATATCATAGATTGCGATTGGGCCGGAGGCGCCGAGCGATTGGAACGGTGTGCCGGGAGCGGCCAGCGAGCAGGTTGTGGTGGTTTTGTTCATGTTGACCAGCACCACGAGGTTTTCGTTCCAGACACGGTTGTGATAGAGCGTCCCGTAGGTTCCAGGGACCGTTGTTCCGAGTTCGGCAACGGGCTCGCATTCGTACAGGCCGAAATCGTACTGCGCGAGATTGTAGGTCTTGACAAAGAGCGGCTCGAAACGATTGACGCCGGAAGCATAGGGAAACTTTTGAGGCCAGAGCCGCCAATCCAGGTAGCAGTATTGTCCTCCGCCTGTGAGCAGGTCGAAGGCATAGGCTACCTCCGCGCCGCACCGGGTGGTCTCACTATCCCCCGCAAACAGGCATCCCTGCGCGTACATGTTTTTGAACGTGCCGAACGTGTCCCGGAACGCCTCTACGGAAGGAAAACTGTAGCCTTCGCCGAACAGGTGGGCGTCAAAGGCCGAGATGGCGGGAAGGATGAATCCCTGGCTGCAATGGTCAATCAAGACGGCATGCGGGCATTTCTCCCGCAAGACGTGCCGGCGTTGCCAGTTCATATCGTGCAGTTCGATGAGGCAATCGTAGACTTTCTGAGGATGTCCGTGTTCTTTCCAAAGGGTGCAATTTGCATAGGCAAGATTGTCATCAATGTACATGCCATCCACGGGATAGCGTTCGAGCATGCGTTTTTTGCACGCGATCCGGTACTCGGCAAGGCCGTTGGGCGAGGCGGGACAGGTGGCCAGCGTGTTGCAGAACGCATCCATCTTTGCCGTGTACTTTCCACCGTAGTTGAACCCCTGCCAGCGGTCCCACTTGCCCTCGTTCACCAATTGGACGGCCGGCGCGGCATGGGCGTATTGAAGATCGGCATTGGCGGTCCAGAGGAACAGCATCCCGGCATCATGCACCGTTTTGATGACACGGTCCAGTTCTTCGGCGGGCGGGCGGGGTTCTCCGGGGGGACCCAGGCGGTGCATCTGGAACAAGGTGAACCCCAGCCGGGCGGCGGCCCATATCTCGTCGTCGGACGGGTAAGGGAATTTCCCGTCGCCCACCCAGATGAACATGCGCAGGTCGCGCCATCGCGGATGCGGCAGGCGGTTGGGCGCGGCGGCAAGCCCCACCCTGAACGTGAAGGGTTCCCCGGCGCGGAGTGTATAGGGCGTCCCATTGGAACTGGCATGGATGAGGTGCTGGTGCATTCCCAAGGCAGTATTGTCTTCCGCAATGGAATCAACGCGAATCGCGGCGGTGTCCAGTTCCGCGGGGGATCGGTGGAAATCACCCATGTCGGTGAACATGGCCAGCGCTGCTTCGGAACTGAACACTTCCAAACAGGAGGTGGGTGTGTTCATGCGAACCGTCTCACCGGGTTTCGGCAACGCGCCCTTGAAACAGTCCATGCCTTCATTGTCGCGGCGTTTGTGGAGATAATGGGTGAACCGGCCCGCCGCACGGAGCTCGTACCGGAGTCCCTGGTGGAGCTCCAGGTCCGCCTCCGGCGTCAGCGCGATTTCCGATACCAGGACGCCATCGTTGTAAAAGACATTGCGGAGGCTATAGGAAACGCCGGGGCGCCATTGGCCCTCCGTACTCAGGATAACCTGCTCTTTTCCTTCAGATTGAATTTTTGTGAACCCTTTCGCCGATTTCGCAAGGCTCACCTCCTCAAGCCAAAGGGTGGCGGACTCCAGTAGTTTCACCACGACGCGGCCT
>CAYXPO010000084.1:8334-11889 GCA_964466925.1 uncultured Nitrospirales bacterium | reverse complement strand
GGGGCGGAACCCTTTGTCACGGACTCAAAAGATGACGGGGAACTCACGGAATATTGCAAAGAACTCGATGCCCTCGATGTTCCATACGAAACCGGTGGGCACAGCGGCCAAGCCTTTGCCGATGCGAACCTCATCGTGATCAGTCCTGGGGTACCGGCCGCCCTTCCCCCATTACAAGCCGCGAGGGAACAGGGGGTCCCCGTCTTGGGCGAACTGGAACTCGCCTCACGGTTCTGCCGTTCCAAAATCCTTGCGGTTACCGGAACCAACGGGAAAACCACCACCACCGAACTCTTGCGGGCCATGATTGACCACTGCGGCCATACCGTGGCCCTTGCGGGAAACAATGACATGCCGCTCTCCCTGGCCGTACGGCAACCCAACGCGCCGGAATACATCGTGGTGGAAGTCAGCAGTTATCAACTCGAAACGGTGGACCAGTTCCATCCCCGGATTGCCGCCGTACTCAATCTCACACCGGACCATCTGGCGCGCCATGGAAGCATGGAGCAGTATGCCCGGATTAAAGAGCGCATTTTCGCGCGGCAAGGCGATGGAGACGTGGCGGTAGTCAACAACGATGATCCCTGGACGAAAGAAATGGCGGCCCCGGACAACGCATGCCTGGCAACCTTCAGTATTCAGAAACGCGTGATGGACGGACTCTGGGTTGACGGGGACACAATCCGCCATAATGATACGGCGGTGGCCAAATTGTCCGATAACCCTCTTCCGGGCCGCCATAACCTGTCCAATGTGCTGGCGGCGTTGACCATGATGCGCGCCGGCGGGTTCCACTGGGAAAAGACGCTGGAGGGGTTGCGGGCCTTCAAAGCGGTCGAACACCGCATCGAGCATGTCCTGAAACTGGACGGCGTTGATTATTACAACGACTCCAAATCCACGAATATAGACAGCCTGCGCGTGGCGCTGGAAAGTTTCCGGCACCCCATCGTCTTGATCGCCGGGGGCCGGGGAAAGGGCAGCGATTACCGCGTCTTGCGCGAAGTGGTGCGGGCGCATGTGAAAAAATTGGTCACCCTGGGAGAAGATGCGCCGAAATTGGAAGAAGCGTTTGGCGATCTTGTGCCCGCCGAACGCGCGCCCGCCATGGCGGCGGCCGTGAAACTCGCGCGCGCGGCGGCCATCCCCGGGGACGTGGTGCTGCTTTCGCCGGGCTGCGCCAGTTTTGACAGCTACTCCAATTTTGAAGAACGCGGCCGTGATTTCAAAGCCTGTGTGCGGCACATGGCCGGGGAGGTCCACGCATGAAAGACGAAACCACACTGTTGATTGTCGTGGTGCTGGCATTGTCCTTGATCGGGATTCTGATGGTGTACAGCGCCAGCGCCGTGCAGGGGGACGACCGGGGACTGTTGATACGGCAATTGTTTTATGTGGGCGCGGGAGTGTTGTTGATGTTTGGCGCCGCCCGCTTCGATTATCACCATCTTATGGACAAGAAGGTGTTTCGCGGCATGCTGATTTTCGCCCTGGTTACCCTGTTGCTGGTAATGATTCCCGGCGTGGGCATCGAGGTGGACGGTGCGCGCCGCTGGCTGGGCATCCGCGGCATTTCCCGGTTTCAGCCCTCGGAGTTCGCCAAATTCATGCTCATCCTTTGGCTGGCGGCCAAATTCACCCAAAACCGCGAACATATAAGAGAAATTTTCCGGGGATTCGTCCCCCCGGTGGCCATGACATGCCTGTTTGCCGGTCTTGTCCTCGCCGAACGTGATTTGGGCATCCCCGCCATGATGTTTGCCGTCGCCGGTATTATGATGTTCATCGCGGGCGTCCGGTGGCAATACCTCGTGATCAGTATTGTTCCCGCCACGGCCGGTGTGGCGGCTTTGATTGTGCTCTTTCCCCACCGCATGCGGCGTTTGCTTGCTTTTGTCAATCCCTGGGATTACCGGGACGATGCCGGGTGGCAGTTGATCCAAGCGTATTCCGCTTTCGCGCGCGGCGGCGTGTTGGGGCACGGTGTTGGAGCGGGGGAACAGAAATTGGGGTATCTCCCCGCAGCGCACACCGATTTCATCTTCCCGGTCATCGGCGAAGAATTGGGGCTCATTGGCACCCTGGCGGTGGTGGCCCTGTTCTGTGTCTTTGCCTGGACCACCTGCCGCATCGCCAAACACGCCCCGGACCGCTTTGGCTGTCTGCTCGCTTCGGGCATCTCCTGCATGATTACGTTCCAGGCCGCGTTCATTATGGCTGTGACCACGGGTCTGCTGCCCACCAAAGGCCTGCCTTTGCCGTTCATCAGCTACGGCGGCACTTCCCTCGCGGCCTCGTTGGGCATGGTGGGCGTTTTGGTGAATATCGGCATTCAAGCCCATGCACCGGAGCCTAAACGCGTGCTCGCGCATACAACCCGCTATGCGCCCTCGGCGCGCGGGATTTAATCCGTGGCCCCGCGCATCCTGATCACCGGCGGCGGCACCGGCGGCCACACCTCACCGGCCGTCGCCATCATCCAGGAACTTCGCCGCCGCTATCCGAATGTTGAAATTCTATGGGCGGGACGCCGCGGCGCCATCGAGGAACGGGTCAGTGCCGCAAACCAAATTCCCTTTCGCCACGTTCCCTCCGAAGGATGGCCGCGCGGAAAATCCTTGCGCCGGGTCTGGGTTGCATTCAAAACACTCCTCGGTGTGATGCGCGCCCTCCTCCTTATCCTGACGTTTCGTCCCCAAGGCGTGATCGGCGTGGGCGGGTATGTTTCCCTGCCCGTCGGCCTCGCTGCACAACTCCTGCGCGTGCCCACGTTCATGCACGAACAAAACAAGCGGCTTGGAATGACCAACCGTATTCTCGCACGCCGCGCCACGCGTATCTTTCTGAGCTATGAAAACACGCTCGGAAGCTATCCCAAGCAAAAGGCCGTTGTGGTGGGCAATCCGGTTCGTGCGGACTTCCTTGCCCCGCCCGCGCGCAGCGAGGCCCGCCGCCGGTTTCACTTGGATGAAAACCGCCCCGTGGTGTTGGTGAGTGGCGGCAGCCAGGGCGCGCGCACCCTGAATCAGGCCATGAAAACCGTGGTGACCCTGCTTGGCGCCCATGGTCCGCAGATTCTCTGGATGACGGGAAAACAGGATGCGGAGGATGCCCGCGCCACAGTCAAGGCCCATGCGGACTGCGTACAGGTGTTTCCCTTCATTGACGACATGGCGGGCGCATGCGCCGCCGCCGATCTCATCGTAAGCCGCGCCGGCGCATCGAGCACCGCCGAACTCGCCGTGCTCGGCAAACCCTCCATTCTTGTGCCTTTTCCCTTTGCCACCGACAACCACCAGGAACAGAACGCCCGCGCCTTTGAAGACGCCGGCGCCTCGCTGGTCGTGACGGATGAACAATGCACCGGCGAACGCCTGATGCAACTGTTTGCGGAATTGTTTTCAGACCCCGTGCGGCTGCAAACGATGGGCCGCGCCGCCGCCAAACTCGCCAAACCGCATGCCGCCGCTCACGTTGTGGAAAGTGTCTTCTCCGTCCTCAACCCTCACCCCTAAACCCCAAACCCCAAACACGCTCCCCTCAAGACATCTT
>CAYXPO010000084.1:3724-8324 GCA_964466925.1 uncultured Nitrospirales bacterium | reverse complement strand
CGCAATCTGCTGATCACTGAGCGGCTTGCGCTTGTCTTCCTCATCAATGATTTTCTTGATCAGCGCCTGAATGCTCTTGGTGGATTGATTGGCGCCGTTTTCCGAACTCAGCCCGTGCGAAAAGAAGTACTTCAACTCAAACAGGCCCTGCGGCGTTTGCATGTATTTCCCCCGCGTCGTGCGCGCTATGGTGGATTCATGCACCCCGACAATGCTGGCAATGTCCATCAGCGTCAAGGGGCGTATGTGTTCCACCCCTTTTTCCATAAACGCCTCCTGGACATCCACAATCGCCTGCGCCACGCGCAACAACGTGCGCTGCCGCTGCGCAATGTTCCGCACCAGCCAGTTGGCCGATTCCATCTTCTGCTTGATGTATTCTTTTTCCTCTTGCGTGACCGAACCCTTGCGCACCTCGTCATGAAAGGAATCGTTCACCCGGAGCGCCGGGATGCGCTCCTCGATCAATCGCGCCACAAAATGGTCGTCCACCTTTTCCACCACCAGATCGGGCGTGACGTACTGCGTGGGCTCCGACTCGAATTCGTGCCCCGGCCAGGGATTCAACCCCGCCAGCATACTCCGCAGTTCCTCCACCCGCTCCGGCTTGATCTTCATTGCCTTCGCGATCTGCGGAATTTGGCGGTGCATCAAGGCGTCCAGGTGGTCCCGGACCAGTATTTTCAATTCCTCTTCTTCCGGATGATACGCCTCAATCTGAAGCAGCAGGCACTCCACCATGTCCCGGGCGCCCACACCCGTCGGCTCAAAATGCTTGATCAGCTCCAAAACGTGATGGACCTGCTCTTCCGGAACGTCCAGTTCCGCGGCAATGGCCGCGGGATCCCCCGTAAAATACCCCCGGCCATCAATATCGCCGATGATGATCCGCTCCCCAACGGCATATACGGCTTCATTCTCGGCCGTAATCCGCATTTGGGTCAGCAAATGCGCCCGGAGCGATTCCCCCTGCGTGATGCTGTCCACATAAAACTGCCGCCGGTCGAACAACTCCTTGTTTTCGCTGAGATCACGGCCTTCCCGCCGCCGAATATCCCACTGGTCGGCAAACGCGTCCAGATCAAACGGTTCCTCGTCAAACGCGGGCGCTTCCGGGACCGGCTGGGCTTCCTGCCGGGAATCAGGCGCTTCTTCCGGTTTCTGCGCCACCTCCAGGAACGGATTCGCATCCAGTTCCTGCTGCACATATTGCTCCAGCTCCAGCCCCGACAATTGCAGGATATGCAGCGCCTGCTGCATCTTTTGCGTCAGCATAAGCTGCTGCGTTTGCTTCTGGGCCAGCGTTTGCCTATGTTCCATGCGCATCATGCCGCGCAGTATCCTTTACTTCTAACTAGTTTGACAGCCACCCGTGATTATAGTCATCCGCCGCGAAAGTGTCAATCAGCCCTGATTTATGAAGAACGACGAAGCACGGGCAACTCCGGCGCCTTGGGCGAGTTTTTCAAGCACTTGCCCCACTCCGGGAGCGCCGAACAGAAGAAGGCCGCCTGATGCCCGGCCATGTGCGTAGGCGTACCCAGACAAATTGAACATCCATCACACGTTCTAATCATTATGGGTGCGCCGTGGCGGATTATGACAAGGATGGCGACCTGGACATTCTGGTGTCTGGTGATACGGCAAACCTTACCGCATTGGTTAGGAGCAAATCTCCGGGGGATCCTTTGCTCAATATACCGAAGCGGGATGCGTGGCGACCACTACAAGAGGCTCTGACCACCGCAAAGATACCCATGGAGACCGACAAGGGAATAACCTCATGGCATAGCTTTAGAAAATCGTTTGTCGATGCGCTGATCTTCTCCAAACCGGATCTGAAAACTCTTAAAACCTTGACTCGACATTCCTCTACAAGCCTGACGCTTGACACCTATGCGAGTGAAGATCCTGCTCGTATGCGTGCGGCACTGGATTCGATGGTGGCGGGTAGGAAGTCACTGGTGAACAAGTCACTGGTGAACGTGTCGCCGTGTGGCCTATTTGTTGCCAACGAAAAAATCAGCCCTTCGGCCAACTTCTGTAAGCCAAAGGGCTGAAACAACTTCCATCAATAGAAGAATGGTGGAGCATTCAGTTCTGGACTCGGAAAATCTCCGACCCAGCATACCGCCCCTTCGAGTTAGAGCGCTATTTTCTTTTTCCAGCAAAGTAGTTGGGTCGATGCTGCATCTGACGTACGACGCCGGTGCCCGATGGCTGCTGCCGCAGTTGC
Source organism: uncultured Nitrospirales bacterium (assembly GCA_964466925.1). Lineage (GTDB taxonomy): Bacteria > Hydrogenedentota > Hydrogenedentia > Hydrogenedentales > CAILVY01 > CAILVY01. Next base: position 6,088 of record CAYXPO010000084.1, on the reverse strand, counting down.
AATGTATCCAAATGGTTCTCTGAAGAAGACTGGTTCATTATAGTCAAATCTAACCATATGAAAATAGACACCCGCGCCACAATGGATTGACCAGATCCAATTCCGTAAAAAGCGGAGAATACCCAGAAACATCAGGATACCGTTGGATATGCCCATGCCTGCGATCATTTTTTCCCGCGATGGGGTTTCGTATCAAAAAATTTTGCTTGACATCCCACACACCATGGTTTAAAGTGTGTTTATTGAGTGCGCAAGTGGGAACGATTAAATAAATAGACAGGGTGAATAAGCTCATATTCCCACTTGAGCAGGAGATTGATGGAAGCGCGGACGGCAGAAATGCCGTGGTGGAGGTGGGCAGGGTCCCCCTAAGAAAGATGCGTGGCAGTATTGCTATCGTTCACGCTGTATAAGCGTGGATGGTGGGGTGTGTCGTGTTTGGGCATGGCGCATCGTGTGCGTTTGTAGTATTGCTCACTTTAGGGAGTAGGGCCATGTCTGGACTTGCGCGTCTCAAGGGTGGAATCCACATTTCAGCGCTGGTGGCGGTCGTATTGGGAGGGTTGGCGGGGAGTCTTCCATTACTCTATGGCTTGACGGGCCTTTTGTCAGGCTCTGGGGAAGCGGTGCTTCAAGTGTCCAGCTTGGGATCTGGCACAGTCCAAGTATCTCCGGCAGGTAAGCTGGAGCCGGAACCGGACACATGGCGCTATGCGTTAAACACGGAGGTATGCCTGCGCCCGGTAGCGTCTCCGGGTTGGTCATTCCTTCGTTGGTCGGGAGATATATCCTGTACGGATAACCCGTTATATGTGCGCATGGAAGGCAGTGCGACCATCATGGCGGTGTTTGTTCGTTGTGATGGAGTCTTCGGTTCCTTTATAGAGTGCTTACCGATACCCGGCACCCGATACCCGGCACCCGCTCTTTCAGCCGTACCGGGTGCACCTCGTGAAGAGGGGGAAGGGCTGGAAGAAGCGGCGTCCATCACTTGTGAATTCCCCTTGAGCGGCAAAGAAATGACGCCGCCGACGGGCAGTAAGTCTAAAGGCATGGCGGGATTGCGTTTTTATCCGGTGACGGGGGACGTGGCGTTATACGTGGAACATACGGTGAAGTCTCCGACTGTGGCCTGGATTTGTGAAGGGGCGGTGGGCGAGACGAGTGATTGTATAGTGGATTTGGGCGATGCCCGGAGTCCGATATTGCATTTCTTTACGGTGGACGAATTGGAACTGCTTCAGGACTCGCCGTTTTATCATGTGATGCTCGGGAGCAAGACCTATCCCAAGGGCGAGATTCGCGGTGCGTTATATTGTGAAAAGGTAAGTGCACAGGCGGTGGAAAAGGATGGTAATGAGGGCGAGGAAGAAGGCGGAGGTGAAGGGTCTGCCGAAGGGCAATCCGAAGGGCAATCGGAAGGCGTGATGGAAGGGGAGACCGAGGGCAATGGCGAAGGGGAGGGAGGAAGCGAAGGGGAAAGCGCCTGCACGCCGTTGATGGAGACGGTGTGTCCCTTGACGATGACGGGGCTGGGGGGCGGCGGGACGGGTACGGTCACCACGACCGGTTCGGGCCAAGGCCCCATGACGTCGGCGGTGTTGCATCTGGCGCACACGGTGTCCAATCCGGTGACGCTGAAGGTGATTGCATCGAGTACGCAGCAGGTGTTATTCAGCCATGGTTTTAGCGCCAGCCCGATAGACTATACCCTCACGGAAGCGGAGGTGGAATTGATCAACAACGCCCAGGGCGCATACCTGTTGTTGACCAATAGCACGTATCCCGATGGAGCGGCGCAGGGAGAGCCGGACTGTGGAAATCCCTCGCACATGGAGCTATTGACTCCGGTGTATGTGAATCAGGCGAACACATCGGGAACGAAGAACGGCTACTGTTGGGCAACGGCCTACACGGAAATCCAGCCGGCACTGGAGTATGCGGCCTCGTTCGATCAGGCGGAGGTGTGGGTGGCGAAGGGGCGCTATGCGGAGGCGCGGGACAACACGGCCGCGCTGGGCTCCCTGATACTGTACAGTGCCGTGGACGTTTATGGTGGATTCGCGGGTGCGGAGACGTTGCGTTCGGAACGGGACCCAGAACAGGAAGTCACGATAATCGATGGTTCGGTGTCGCGCACTGGTTCTCCGGCGCGTCATGTGGTGGTGGTGGACAATGTGAACCATGTTGTATTGGATGGATTTACGATTACGGGCGGGGTGGCGAATGGAGATGGAGAGGAACACTTCGGGGGCGGGATTTTCGCCAAGGATATCGATGATACGGTGGAATTCAAGAATCTGATCATCACCCAGAATACAGCGGGGCTGGAGGATCAAAATACAGACACCGCGCTGCCGGGCG
>CAYXPO010000084.1:0-3714 GCA_964466925.1 uncultured Nitrospirales bacterium | reverse complement strand
GGCGGCATGTACCTGTCGCACGCGGAACCGGTGCTGCGCAACCTGCGATTCGTGGCGAATTCAGGCCAGAGTGCGGGTGGAGCCATATATATGCATGCCTCCTCGCCCGTACTGGAAAATGTGCTTGCGGCGGGCAATAGCTCTTTGGCATGGCCTTGGGGCGCGGAAGACACGAGCCAGGGCGGAGCCATTTATTGGGATGCGGAATCGCCACCTTCGCTGGTGAATGCCACGTTGATGAACAACTGGGCGCGGGAAGGCGGCGCACTCTATGCGGCGGAGAGTTCCAATACTTCGCCGCTTGGGGTGAATCTTCGGAACACGATGATGTGGTACAACGTCCCCGGCGACGTGGCGGGGGACCTGAGCGCGGATTACACGCTGAGTTATGACGTACTTCCCGGTACAGGCAACCTGCATTATGATCCCGTGGTGCGTATCGAGGCCATGGGGGTGTGGTCCTCGAATGCCGTGGAAAATGAAGCCTCGAACACAACCGTCTTTACCGATGCAACGCAAAACTTTACCCCGGACAGTCTCGTGGGTTCCGTGCTGATCTTTAATCGGATATCGGATAATTCTGTTCCGCCCGGATTAATCCTTGAGGCCGTTGTTATTGCCAATACCTCCAGCACCATCACCATTCCGGGATTATCGGAGGATGAAGGACCCACAGGGCAATGGTATCGGGTGTCGCGCTATGATGTGGAATCGGTTTCCCCGGCGATAGACATGGGTACGGACACCAATGCGCCTGAAACGGATCTGTATGGAACTTCGCGGGGCTATGACGGCGATGGCCTAGGCGCGGGCAACACAGGGGATGGTTCGGACTATGACCTCGGGGCCATCGAATACACCGGGGGTTCTCCGGGCGTGGTGGATTTCCTGGACCCGAACCTGGAACAGGCGGTGCTGGACGCCCTTGAACTCACTTCGGGGCCGCTGCATCAAGACGACGTGCTTTCCATCACGGAATTGGACCTCTCCAACCGGAATCTCTCCAACCTGCAAGGCCTGGAACATCTCCTGAACCTGGAAACGCTTGATTTGAGTTACAACCAGGTGTACACCCTCGATCCCCTGATGAGCCTCAGAAAGCTAAAGCACCTGAACATCACGCACATGGGGCTGACCAATATATCCGCCCTGTCGGCCTTAACCTCCCTGGAATGGCTCTCCGCGGGCTACAACCAAATCAGTAATCTCTCCCCGCTCAGCGGCCTGATTGCTCTGACATACCTCGATCTGGGCTTTGGCAATCCCATGGAAGAGGAGGATGTGGAGATGATGGCGGAGGACACCAATGCCATCACGGATTTGTCTGACTTGAGCACATTGGTGAATCTGGAATACCTGAACGTCGCGGGCAACGCCGGAATCGACAGCATTGCCGTGCTATCCAGCCTGACCTCGCTCACCACGCTGTGGCTGGGCCAAAATGATCTCGCGGGGAACTTCTCGCCGCTGTTCTCACGCGCGGGTACGCTGGAATTACTGGGAATTATTCATTGCGGATTCACCGATGACGACGTAACGATTGCCGCGGGATTGACGCATCTGTTTGGCTTGGCCCTCATGGCGGAGGAAGGCTTGACGGACATCAGTGAACTCTCCACGCTGAACCTCGGCATCGCCGCGTTCGCCGAGTGCCCGATCACCAGCTTCGATGTGGCGGCCAACTGGTCCGATCTGTTCATGGTACAAATGGATGGGACGAGTGTGTCCGATCTGGACGGCTTGGCGGACTTGGAAAATCTGAACGAAGTATCGTTCCAGCAATGCGCCCTGACGAGCATTTTAGGGCTCGAGTATCGCACCAGCCTCCGTAAGTTGAGGCTGGGCCGGAACCAGATTGGCGACGCCAACACCCCGGTGCTGGCCACGCTGACGGGTCTGGAAGACTTGAACCTGGAAGACAACCAACTGACCGATATCCAGGCGCTGGTGGACAACACCGGCCTCGGCGAAGACGACTACTGCAACATTATGGGTAACCCCCTCAGTCAGCACGCCGCCTGCGATGAACTGCCTGTTTTACGGTCCCATTTTAACAATCCCTATAACGTACAATCCAACGCCATCTGCGGACCCACCGCCACCTTGACCATCACCATCAGCGGCCAGGGGACCTCCTGGCCTGAACCCGGCACCCATATCTACGCCCAAAATTCTTCCATGTGGGTGAATGCCAAACCCGCGTCCGGCAGCGGTTATGCCTTCGATCATTGGGAAGGCGACGTCGGCGCCAACTACACCTACGGCGATACCGGTGTGAATGTGTATATGGATGAAGACAAAACCCTCACCGCCGTGTTTGTGAACACCGGCTTCACCCCCCGCACGCTTACCCTCGGAAAAACCGGCAACGGCGAGGGCAGCGTCGATCCCGGCCTCGGAACCTTTACCTACAAAGACGGTCAATACGCCAACATCAACGCCAATGCTTACGATGGCAGCGGCTTCGGCGGCTGGAGCGGCTCCATCACCAGCATGCGCATCGGCGAAAACATCCTCATGGACGCCAACAAATCCATCACCGCCACCTTCGTTCAAGGCGGCGTGCCCCTCACGATCTCCGTCCAGGGCAACGGAAACACCGACCCCTGGACCGGCACCCACTACTACGCCCCCGGTGTCACCGTGCCCCTGAACGCCTACGACAACGGCACCTGGCACTTCGACCTTTGGTCCGGTGATATCAACACCACCGACCGCCAGACCTCCATCGTCATGAACGCATCTAAATCCGTGACGGCGGTGTTTACCGAGCAGGCCATGCTGTTTTTGAGCACGCAGGGCAATGGCACCACCAACCCCGCGCCCGGCACCTACACTTACAGCACCCCCGGAACACAAGTGCAGCTTACCGCCTCCCCTTCTCAGGGCGGCTACTTCGCCTATTGGGACATCAGCGGCCAGGCCCCGCAAACCCAGGCCACAATCACCCTTTCCATCTACGGTTCCATGCAGGTGACCGCCGTATTCTGGACCCTGAACGATTACCTGATCTTCTCCGACGCGAATCTGGAAGCCGCCGTGCGCACCGCCCTCAACAAGCCTTCGGGAACGTTATATATAAGCGACGTGGTCAATCAGGGCTTTACCACCCTCGATGCCGCCGGACAGGATATCGAAGACCTCTCCGGCATCCAATACTGCATGGACCTTACCACCCTGCGGCTCAATAACAACGCCATCAGTAACCTGACCCCGCTCTCCAAGCTGGTCCGCTTGGAATATCTCGACCTCGGTTTCGGCAATCCCCTGGAACAAAACAGCAACGTGGACATGATGGAAGATGAAGCCAACGCCATCACCAGCCTCTCGCCCTTGAACACCTTGGTGAACTTGTACTACCTCAACGTGGCCGGGAACGCCGGGCTCACCGATATCTCCGTCATCTCCAGCCTGCCCAGTCTGGAAGAACTCTGGCTCGGCCACAGCGATCTCGCCGGAGAATTCGCGCCCCTCTCCACCCGCACCAACACCCTGGAAGTGCTGGGCATCGTCCAGTGCGGCTTCACCAATACCGACGTGGCGACGGTCGCCGGATTAACCCACCTTTGGGCTTTGGGTCTCATGGCCGAAGAAAACCTCACCGACATCAGCGCCCTCTCCACCCTCGAACTCCAGGTGGCCGCCTTCGCCTACTGCCCCATCACCGACCTCAGCGTGGCGGCGAATTGGCCTGATCTCTTCATGGCCTTTATG
>CAYXPO010000083.1:0-11952 GCA_964466925.1 uncultured Nitrospirales bacterium | reverse complement strand
CACGCTTCGGTCCCCCGGAAATGCTGGAGCGCCAAAAGGATTATGAAGGGGCGCTGAATGAATATTGGATTCTGGCCCGCACCTATCCCCGCCATGCGCAGGTCCACCGGCGCATCGCGGAATGTTATCTTCAACTGGAACGTCCGGAAGAGGCGGCCAAATGGTTTGAACGCACCCTGCGGTATATGGATGATCCCGACAAAGCCTTGCCGGTGTTAAGCCGGTTGTGCGAACTCTATATTGAACGGTTGCACCAACCGGCGGCCGCGCACACCGCCTTGGAGATGTTTTTACAGAGCCATCCCAACACCAAGGCGTCGGAAACCGCCCGGGAACGGTTGTCTTCCCTGGGAATTCAACAGGAAGTGCATCACGACGCGGCGCTTCAGCCGTTGGAGAGCACACCCTTGAGTGAACCGGATTCTTTGGAACCTCCGGCACGTGAAAAATCGAAATTCAATAAATCTGGCGATTCCATGCTCGAACCCATGTAGTTTGCGTCAGGGCTGGGCTTCGCCTGGAAGGGTGGGAATGACCAACTGCCCCCCTCCCACTTCCCGGGTGATGTCAATTACGGTGAGGACATTCTGAAACGAAGCATTTTTGTCCGCGCGGAGCACCAGCGCGGCACCGGGTTCCGTTTTGAGCAATTCCACCAGTTTCCCGCGCAATTGCGCGGGGGAAACGGGGGTTTCATTGAAGAAAATCGCGCCCGAGGCATCCACGGCGATTTCTTTGCCGGTGTTTTCCTGATTGGCGGACGTGGCCGCTTTGGGGAGGGCTATATCAATGCCCAGTTGGTTTCGGAAAGTGCTGGAGAGCATGAAGAAAATCAGCAACATGAACAGGATGTCGATAAGTGAGGTGAGATTGATTGCGGGCCGCCGCACGCGGCGGTTTGTGCCAAAAGGTCCGTCCATACCCTGTTCCCTCCAGAAAAGACAACGGGTTTATTGTAGGGGGCGGACGGCCCCGATGACAAACTTTTTTTTTGCCTGGGGGATTTCGATTTGCCAAATCCGGCAAAATCAGGTAAACTCCATGCAGAAGGCGTGACGAGGCGAACAGCATAACCCACATGCGGGGTGAGACGTGGAGCAGTATACCGTTTTAGTTGTAGACGATTGTGAAGACGAGACCGCCCTTCTGTGCGAAGGGCTCAAGTTGCACAACTACCGGGCTCAGGGAGTCTATACCGGCAAGGCCGCGTTGGAGCGGTGCGAAGCCGGGGGGATTGACTTGGTGCTCTTGGATATCGGGTTGCCCGATATTGATGGGTACGAGGTGTGTTCCCGGTTGAAAGCCAATCCCAAAACACATGACATTCCCGTCATCTTCGTCACCGCGAAGGGGTCTTCGGAGGATGTTACCAAAGGCTACAAGCTGGGCGCGGTGGATTTTATCGCCAAACCCTACAACCTCCCCATTGTCATGGTGCGGGTGACCTGCGCCATGCGGACACGGCATATGATGGAATACATGGGCGGGCAACCCGATTATCTCATGGACCCCGTATACACGGACCAACTCACCGGCTTGCGCAACCGCCGCTTCCTGATGGAACGCCTCCAGGAGGAAATCGAAAAATCGCACCGCTACAAGTATCCCGTTTCCTGCCTGTTGGTGGACATTGATGAAATCCTTCCGGAAGACATGGATCTCGGCGCCGCCTCGATGGACGATCTGCTGGCGGAAATCGCCCTCGCGATCCGGGGGTCCTCCCGCTATTACGATATTCTTGCCCGGTTTGACGGCGGGCTTTTCGCGGCGGTGCTCCCCCACGCCACCTTGCAGGATGCGGTGAGTTACGCCAACAAAATCCAGGAAGAAGTGTCTTCCACCACCTTCCACGATCCGGGATTTCCCACGCATGCCAAATTGAGTTTCGGGATTGTGTCTTGCGCCAATGGCGCGGCCCTGGGCGCGGACCATATTCTGGGCGAGGCCATGCGCAACCTTTTCCAGGCTTCCACCCTGCTGGGCGATAAAATCGTCGCCCGCGACCTGAATTTGGGAAATTAGTGCCGGAAACGGCCAGGGTATCCATATCCCGCCTGCTCATGGGGGGATGGGTGTGGGGCATGTGAAGGTAGCACGGGGATTCTGGTTCTGTTGTCTTATTTTCCATTTCCCCCCACGTTTTCATGGTTGACGAAGCGCCATTCCCGTCAATCCTTGGCCTCTGTTGTATCGTTTGCGGAAGGGCGCCAATCGTTCAGGATGCACCCATGCAGCGCCGGGGCCAAGTTGGCACATCCTGTCAAAGTTAGGTACACTTAGACAAGACAATATGCCATGGAGGCATTGCCGTGCCCGCGCGGCGGGCGCTTTCGGAAAAGACTTTGTTGGAACCGTAATGACATCATCCGCACGTTATTGGCCGCCATACCGGCGTGAAATATCCTTTTCCCCTTTCGTCCGCCTTTTGGGATCAGGAATTGTTGCCATTTGTTTGTTGGCGATTGTTGGGGGCGGCGGGGCCGCCGCCGAAGCACCGCCTATTCAGGACTTTTTGGAGGCGTGGGGATATTCCGCGGCGTCCTATGAAATCCAGATGGCCTGGGTGGAAATGGCGCATAATGGTTCCGGGGAGCAGGTGAACGGAGTTCGCCTGCGTCCCAAGGAAGGCGCGTCGGCGTTTGATGTGTATTTTGATGCCTCGGGCGCGCTTTTGGATGATTTGGCGCTGGAGGCCTTGGGGATATCCCGGAAAAACTGGGAGCCTCAAGATGGCGCCCGTGACGCGGAACCTCACGGCGCCTTTGAGAAAAGGGCGAAGGACATGGTTGTCCCCTGTGCTCCCCCGCCGGTGGAAGAGATCGTTTTCCCACCCATTGATGAAACCCGCCTCTTGCTGGAAGACGATGAAGCAAAAGGCGCTGAACGCATTGGCATCCACCGTGTTTTTGACCTGCCGGTTTCGGTGCATGGTGGTGTGGCAAGCGATGGCCAATGGGTAAAATCCAAGGATGGCGGGCGTTTGTGGAATATTGCCCTCCGATCTATGGGCGCGCTGGGGATTCGTGTGCATTTTTCCGCCATTATGCTGCCGCCTGGCGCACGCCTTATTCTCTACAACGCCGATGATCCAATGGAAGCCTACGGCCCATTCGAAACCGGGGAAGATTTCTGGACGCCCACCTGTTTCGGCGAGTCGGTTGTGCTTGAATGCCATGTGAACGCCATGAGCGCCTTGGAAGATGTGATCCTTTCCATAGACCGCATCACCCACAATTACAAGGCCGTGGATGATTTTCTCAAGGCCGGAACGTGTAATTTGGACGTGGCCTGTTACAGCGCCTGGCAAACCGCCTCGTGGGGGATCGGCGGGATTGGCTCGATTAGCAAGGAAGGCGTTCTCTGGTGTACGGGCAGCCTGGTGGCGGACGGGAACCCGGGCACCACCGTGCCTTACTTTCTGACCGCCTATCACTGCGTATCCAGTTCCTACGAGGCCAACACCATTGAAGTCTATTGGCTCTATCAGCGGCAAAGCTGCGGCGGAAACCTGCCCGGAATATTGACGGTTCCCCGGACCACCGGCGGCGCTTCCTTTCTCGCGGGTGCATCAAACACCTACGGCTCGGATTTTGCCTTTTTGCGTTTGCGCAATGCGCCCACCGCCGCCATCACCTATTTGGGATACGAAACCGCCGCCGCCGCCGTCGGAACCAATACCGCCTGTATTCATCACCCCTCCGGAGACTACAAGCGGATTTCCTTCGGCGCCATCACGAATGACGGAAGCCCGCAGGAGGGCGGTGCGCGCCTCAAGCCCATAGAACGCTTTCACGAAGTGTTGTGGAGCAATGGCACCACCGAGGGGGGGTCTTCCGGAAGCCCCTTGTTCAATCAGGGAACGCAAAGGATCATCGGGCAACTCTACGGCGGACATGCCTCGTGTCTGGCCAGGAACGAACCCGATTATTTTGGCCGTTTTGACGTCACCTATCCCCTCATCGCGGAGTGGCTGGAAAACAATCCGTATGACGTAAATGGAAATGGAACGGTTGACGATGCGGACTTGACCCTGGTCATATCCGCTGTCTTGCGCCGCGCCAATGTGGCCAACGCGGACGTGAACGGTTCCGGCGCCATAGATGCGGTGGACCTGCAATTGGAAGCCATGGCCGTGGCCGCGGGAAAACAATGACATGCGGACGTCCTATTCCCTGCTTGGCGTGCTTGCCGCCGCTTTGGCTTCTTTTTCAACGCCCTTTGCCCAGGAAAAGGCGGCGGAAAAAAGCCTTGACATCGCGGTTCCGGCGCCCCCGTCGCCGCCGTTTGCACCGGAGGATGTTACCGCCTCCATTGTGCTGCCCGAATTGAATCTCAAGAAAATCCTGGAGGAGGACGCCAAGAGTGCCGAAGGTTCGGAAAAGGGCATGCCGCGCATTGGCGTGTTTCAAGACCTTCCCCGGCCGCTGCACCTCCAAGAAGGTGTTTCCACCCAGGGTGTGTGGCTGCCCCGTGGAAAAACCGCCGCCGTACTTGCCCTGCGCATCCTTGCCCCAAATGCGCTGGGCGTGCGGCTTGAACTGACCGGCCTCACGCTCCCTGACGGGGCTGAAATCTGGGTGTACAATGAAGATCAGCCCCGTGAAGCGTATGGACCCTTTTCCAGGCTTCCCGATGGCGATGTTTCCTTGTGGACCCCCTCCTGTTATGGCCGCAGTGTTATCTTGGCCTGTCATTTGCCGGATATTCAATTCCAGGAAAGTGCCTCATTCCATGTTACCCGTTCCGCGGTCATCTACAAATCCATCCTGACCGCCATCCGGGAGAAGGCGGGCGCCTGTAACCTGGATGTAAGTTGTTACCCCGCCTGGGCGGACGCCGCCCTGGGTGTGGGCGGATTGGGCGTTATCGGGTCCACGGGAGTCGTGTTTTGCACCTGTTCCCTCTTGGCGGACACGCAGGCATGCACGGAAGTCCCGTATGTTCTCACCGCCCACCATTGCGTGGGTGGCCAAACCGGTTATCATGGGGCTGAAACCCTGGAATTCTATTGGCGGTATCAAACCCCGTCCTGCAACGGCACCCCTCCCGATCCCGCCTCCGTCCCGCGCACCACGGGGGGCGCGGAGTATCTGGCGGGGATGTCCGGAAGCGGCGAGTCGGGTGGAGGCAATGATTTCACGTTTCTGCGCATGCGGAATATGCCGCCGCAAGGGCTTACCTATTTGGGTTGGACCCGCACGGTCCCGCCACTGGGAACCCCGGTCGCCGCCATCCACCATCCGCGCGGCGGGTATGCCCGGATCAGTTTCGGGAATCTCAGTAATACCAACAACCCCAACGGGCAGTATTTCCATGAGACTCTCTGGCGGGATGGCGTTACGGAACCCGGTTCCTCCGGCGGTTGCCTTATGCTTGAGGCCACCCAACAGATTATCGGACAACTTTGGGGGGGGGATTCCTCCTGCACCACCCCCACCCTTCCCGATTATTACGGGCGGTTTGATGTCACGTATCCCCAAATCGCCGCTTGGCTCAATCCCGGCCCCGCCACGGTTGGCTTCAGCGCCGCGCAATTCAGTGTACATGAAGACAACGGCCCCGCCACCGTGACGGTAGTGTTAAGCGCGCCCAGCCGGGGCGATGTTTCCGTTCAGTATGAGACATTGCCCGGCACCGCAGTGGCCAACAAGGACTTTACGCCCGCAAGCGGAACCCTGTTTTTCGCACGCGGCGCCACCCAAACCACCTTCCAGGTACCGGTGTTTTCCAATGCCAAAATCGACCCCCCCAAAACGGTCCAACTTGTGCTGACCCACCCCAATTGCCCCGTGCTGGGGCTTGGCGCGGCCCTGCTTCAGATTCTTGACGATGACGTTGATTCCGACCTCGACGGCCTGTCCGACGATGAAGAAACCCAGGGCGTCCATGGCTATGCAACCGATCCCCATAACGCCGATACCGACGGCGACTGGCTTACGGATGGCGAGGAACTCCTGGCCGTCCATGGTGTCCAAACGAACCCGCTGCTGCGGGATTCGGATTATGACGGCCAGGATGATTACACGGAAATCCACTATGGACACAATCCGATGGATCCCAACGACACTCCCCGTCTCTCCTCGCTCACCCTGCCGCTATTCAAGTAGTGCCTTTGCACAACTCCAACATAATGTGAGTGTGAATTTGACATTGAAGACGGACCTAACCTACACTATGGTAGGATTTCAATACTGAAAGTGTATAAAAATGTCCGTTTTACCGTCTGATTCATACCCATCGAATACGAATCCGAATGTCAAGGGGGAGCTTTCGGAATTAACCTTGCTGTTCAATATCAGCCAGATTCTCGACCGTAGCCTCGACCTCCGGGATGAGCTGGGCCCACTGTTGAAAACCATTGCCCAGCACACCGGCATGCTCCGGGGCACTATTACGCTGTTTGACCGGGAGGCGGACGATATTTTCATTGAAGCCGCGCACGGGCTTTCCGAAGCGCAACTGGAGCGGGGGCGTTATAAGCCGGGCGAAGGGATTGTGGGGCGGGTTGCGCAGACCGGGCGCCCGATGGTGGTGCCCCGGGTTTCGCAGGAGCCGCTGTTCCTGAACCGGACCCGGTCCCGCAATGACTTGAACAAGCGGGATATTTCATACATTTGCGTGCCCATAAAGATGGAAAACGCGGTGTTGGGCACGCTCAGCGCCGACCGTCTCTTTTCCGAAGATATTTCGCTCGAGGAGGATGTGCGGGTGCTCTCGATTATCGCCACGCTTATTGCACGGGCGGTCTGGCTGCGCCGGAAAAACCTTGAAGAGCGAAAACTTCTCATCGCGGAAAACACCCGCCTGCAAAATCAATTGCGGGAAAAATTCCGGCCGGCCAACATGATCGGACGGTCCAACGCCATGCAGGGGGTTTTTGATCTCATCGCACAGGTGGCCAAAAGCGATGCCACCGTCCTGATCCGGGGGGAAAGCGGGGTGGGGAAGGAACTTGTGGCCAATGCCATTCATTACAACAGTTTGCGGGCCGCCAAGCCCTTTATCCGGGTCAATTGCGCCGCGCTGCCGGAATCCGTCATCGAAAGCGAGCTCTTCGGCCACGAGAAAGGCGCCTTCACCGGGGCGGTCCAGCAGCGCAAGGGCCGTTTTGAACTGGCCAACGGCGGCACCATTTTTTTGGATGAAATCGGTGATCTTTCGCCGCAAACGCAGGTTCACCTCCTGCGCGTGCTGCAGGAACGCGAATTTGAACGCGTGGGCGGAACCGAAACCGTCAAGGTCAATGTGCGGGTGATTGCCGCCACCAACCGCGATCTGGAAAAAATCATGGAGCAGGGCGTCTTCCGCCAAGACCTCTACTACCGGCTGAATGTGTTTCCCATTCACATCCCCCCGCTGCGGGAGCGGCGCACGGACATTCTCGAACTCGCCAATTTTTTCGTGGAGAAATACAGCAAGGACAACCATAAATACGTTCGCCGCATCTCCACGCCCGCCATTGACATGCTGATGAGCTATCACTGGCCGGGTAATGTGCGGGAGCTTGAGAATGTCATCGAGCGCGCCATCCTCCTCACCACCGACGACGTGGTCCACGGGCATCACCTCCCCCCCACGCTCCAGACGGCCGAGGCGTCCAATACCATCATGCAGGGGAAACTCGAAGAAACCCTGTTGCGCGTTGAACGCGAGATGCTGGTCGAGTCCCTCAAGAACGCCAAAGGGAACAAGGCCAAAGCCGCGCGGGATTTGGGCATTACCGAGCGCCTGATTGGCTTGCGGGTGCAACGCCATGGCATTGATCCCCGCCAATTCCGGGTCTAACCCGGAAGTATTCACCCCGTTTTTCCGGATGGATTGGGAAAGCCGCATTTATGGAATTGGGCAACCATGGGCAGGTAAAACACGGTGTACTATCTTGTCAGTGCGAGGAATGAAATGAGGAAGCACGCGCAAATCCGCCTACCATTGATGCGGGGTGACACGCGGTCGAAATTGCCGTATTGCTGCGCTCCTGCGAGTGACCCCACGGCCAGATTGGCCGTGCCACGCACCCATAACAGGCTTCACGCGATACCGCGCTCGCGTTGAGTGGCACGGTCAGGGCAGTCCCCGGACTTGACTGTGAGTCCTTGCGCAAGTTGCCGCCGAACGTGGCCGGTGGCTTAGCAATGACAACCATACAAGACGAATGGTGATATATCCGGGCCAAACATCCTCCGGGTTCGGGTGCCGCTTCTTACCAAACGTTGGGATTCTTCATACCCATCCGTAGCTTTTAGGCCCTCCTGTGAAGCCAAGAATTGCCAATCAGGTTGGACCAGACGGAATGTTGCTTAAATTTTACCCCAATTTCCCTTCCTGTCCCGTTTTCTTTCTTGGATATCCGATTTCGGCATGCCATTTGCTTTCTTATCCGGGTGTTGAAGAAATCCTGTGGGAAAGAACGTTTATCCCGGCCAGGCTTCGCGGTCTGCGGGGTATCTATAGAGTTTCCCGCCAGGAAGCGCATCGATGCGTTTCCCCCAATGCCCAAGGCGGCGCGGAAGCGGCCATTGCTTCCGTGCCGCCCATTTACCATTCCGCGTCTCCGTCCACATGAAACATCCCGCGGGATGTGTACGGGCTGCATTTCCGCGGCGGGATAATCAGGCGTGCATCAGGTTGCATCGGGAGCGGCAATTCCCCTATGCTTTCTCCGCAGACAATGGGAAACGCACTATGGATCCAATCAGTATTGTAGCAATCGTTTTTGGCATTGGCTCGATTCTCATGGCGGCCATACTGGAAGGCACCAGTATCGGTTCGTTGATCGCGCCCACGGCGTTCATGATCATCGCGGGTGGAACGCTGGGCGCCACGATGGCCTGTTTCTCGCTTTCGGAAGTGCTGGGACTCCTCTCCACGCTTCCGAAAATCGTGAAGAAGCCCAGTTGCACACCGGAGGATGTTTATCTGGCGTTCGGGGAAATGGCCACGCTTGCGCGCCGTGAAGGGCTGCTGGTTCTCGAACATCACGAAGTGAACGTGAACAGCCCACTGCTTAAACGCGGCATCCGGCTGCTGGTGGATGGCGTGGAGGCGGGCGCGTTGAAGGACATTCTCATCGAGCAAATTGTCACGCAGGAATCCAAGATAAAAACGCATGCGAGCATCCTGGCGGCGGCGGGGGGATTCGCGCCCACCATGGGGATCATCGGCACGGTGCTGGGGCTGGTCATGGTGCTGGGGAATCTCTCCAACGCCGATGAACTCGGCCCCTCCATCGCAGTGGCCTTCCTGGCCACGCTGTACGGCATTTCCTCCGCCAACCTTATCTTTCTTCCCTTGGGCAAGAAGCTGGCCTATACCGCCAAAATCGAAGCCACGCTGGGGTTGATGATCGTGGAGGGCGTGCTCTCCATTCAGGCGGGCGACAATCCGCGCATGGTACAGGAAAAGCTCCTTTCGCTCATTGATGAAAAACGCTGGCCCCTGTTGCAAGCCCAACAAGCCGCCGATGTAAAGAAGTGACCCCGCCATGGCCAAGCACGGACGTCACGAGGAAGAAGAACACGAAAACGAGGAACGGTGGCTGCTCACCTATGCCGACCTGATTACCCTCCTGATGGTCTTTTTCGTGGTGATGTATTCGTTGTCCAAAGTGGATGCGCAAAAATTCAAAGCCGCCGCCGCATCCCTGCGCGCCGCGTTTCATAATCCCATGGCAACCCCCCTGCCCCTGCCCGGCACCGGCGGCCAGGACGGGGCGGATTTCACCACCAAGAAACGTGGAACCCCCGAACCCGCGCGGGTGATTGCCGTGGACAAGCAACGCGCGGCCATGGAGCAATTGGCCGGCCAGTTCACCAGCCTCTTTCGCGAGGAAGGACTGGAACAGTCCGTGAATGTATCCGTGAGCGGAGACGGGAAAAACGTGGTGGTCCGCTTGGCCGATTCGTTGTTGTTCGACGCCGGGAGCGCCACGCTGACCCCGCCTTCGCTGGAATTGATTGACAAAATGTTTGAGATTCTGGGGAAGACGGAATCCAAGGTGCAGGTGGAGGGGCACACCGACAATGTCCCGATCAACAACGCCCAATTCAAATCCAACTGGGATCTTTCCACCGCGCGCGCGGTGCATGTGGTGGAACACGTAATCGCGAAATTCAGTTTGCCTCCGGAGCGCCTTTCCGCGAGCGGGTATGCGGAATACCATCCGATCGCGGCCAATGACACGCCGGAAAACCGGGCGAAGAACCGGCGGGTGGAATTCATCATTTCCGGAAAGGAACCGCCGCAAGTACCCGCCCAATAGGCGTCTCCATGCGTGAAATTGATTTTATCCGGGGTTTCCTCAAGGAAAACGTGGACTATGTTCGGGAAAAGTACGCCGACAAGACGGCGGTGACCGTCAGCGCCAAAGCGCATGCCAGCGATCTGCTCACCGAAGTGGACCTCACGATTCAAAAGCGGTTTGTGGACAAAGTAAAAAAGCGTTTCCCGGAGGACGTGGTGGTGGGCGAAGAAGGCGAGTTTTCGCAATTCCCCAAAGATGCCAAAACCCGCGCATGGATTATCGATCCCATCGACGGCACCTATAATTTCATCCGGGGGCTCCACCCCATTTTCGGCATTTCCATCGCCTTTGCCCAAAACGGCGAAAATGCCGCGGGCGGCGTCATTTTGCCCATCACCGGCGAACTCTTTCTGGCCGAACGGGGTTCGGGCAGTTTTTGCAACGGCAAACGCCTGCGTGTTTCGACGATCAAGCATCTCAATGCGGCGCGCATTGACATGGACTTCAGTGATTTGAATGATCGGAAGCTCATGTTTCAGCGCGGTTCGGAGATATTCAAAAATGCCGGACAACTCCGGTGCTATGGGTCCGCCGTCGCGTCCATTTGCCAAGTGGCCACGGGGGACACGGAAGGGTACCTTCACATGAACCTGGCACCCTGGGATTTCGCCGCTTCCCAACTCATCGTGGAGGAAGCGGGCGGGAAGTCCTCCCGGTTGAACGGATCCCCCCTGCGCCTTTTCGACCCCAAACAAGGCATCCTCATCACCAACGGCGCCCTCCACCGCGAAATGCTTGCCCTCCTCAAATCCTAATCCGCAGGTTTATAAGATGTGCCGGCATTTCAATCCCGGGACAACCCGTCAAGGATACACCGGTTCACGGCTTCCGGATGCTGATAATTCAGGCAATGGCCCGCCCCCGCAATGGTTTCCAATTTCAGCCAAGGCATGGCCTTCAATACGGGCGCGTGCAACGGGTACGGCAAGACATTGTCCTTGTCGCCCCAGAGCAGCAATCCGGAACGCTGCTGGCGTCCCACGCGTTGGTACACCTCTCCCATGTGATACACCGGGCCGTGCCGCATGGTGGAAAGAAAGGCGCGCAGACAGCCCCGAAAGTGAAACTGACGTGTATATTCCTCGCGAAACGCGGATAGCACTTCAGGGTCGTTGCCCAGCATCCGCGGGAACGACTTGAATATGATCCGTTCCCCAAGCGCGGCCATCAGCCATTCCCCCAGCAAGGGCAGCGTGACCACGCGGCCTGCGGGCGGAGGATTGAATGCGGCGGGCGCCAGCAAGATCAATTTTTGTACCCGGTCCGGATGACGGTCCGCCACATGGACCGCTATCGCCCCCCCCATGCTCAGCCCCACCAAGTCCACCGGCTCCTGCACCCCAAAGGCATCCAGCAACTCTATGAGTTGGCGCACGAACAAATCCGCCGTGTAGCGTATGCGCGGGCGATCCGAATACCCCCGCCCATACTCATCATACCGCAACACCCGGAAACCCGCATCCGCCAGCACATGGGCGTTCTTATCCCAAATGAACATCGGGGAGGAAAAACCATGTATCAACACGACCTTTCGCCCCGCTTCCGGCCCCAGCCATTCACAGTGGGTGATTCCATCCGAGAGCTGCACAAAGGTCTTGTGGGAGAGCCGTTGTCGAATATCCGGCGTCAGCGTTTCCTTGCGAACATACTGA
>CAYXPO010000082.1:0-11969 GCA_964466925.1 uncultured Nitrospirales bacterium | reverse complement strand
GGATATGAAGGCAGTTACGGCCATGAGAAACAGGACGCGCTCACCTATGCCGAATGGGGCGTGGATTATCTCAAATATGATTGGTGTTCGTATTCCATGCTGTGCAGGTCCACGGAACTGCGGAAATTCCAGGAGCCGTTCCGGGTGATGCGCGAGGCGTTGGACGGCTGCGGGCGCGACATTGTCTACAGTTGGAGTCAGGGCGGGGCGGCGGCGGTGTGGACGTGGGGCGCGTCCGTGGGCGGGAATCTTTGGCGGACCACCGGTGATATCAACGATACATGGGACAGCATGTCCGGCATTGGGTTCAATCAGGATGTGCCCGCGCCCTATGCCCAGCCCGGCCACTGGAATGATCCCGACATGCTGGTGGTGGGAGCGGTCAAGTGGGGCGCCCCCCATCTCACCCCGGACGAGCAGATCACGCACATGTCGTTATGGAGTCTGCTGGCCGCCCCATTGCTGATCGGCTGCGATCTATCCAGACTGGACCAGTTCACGCTCGACCTGTTGACGAATGACGAAGTGATTGACGTGGATCAGGACGCACTGGGCATATCCGCCACCCGCCGTGAACAGCAGGGGATGGAAATCCATACCATCCGAACCTTGTTGAAACTCTTGGGGTGTGAAAATTCGCTGGATTCGGTTCCCGATGTCTGGGGCGAAGTATGGGCGCGCCCCTTGGCGGACGGCACCCTGGCGGCGGGGTTGTTTAACCGGGGCGCCGAAGCGGGCCCCATCACGGCGCATTGGAAGGCCCTCGGTCTGAATGACGCCCAGCCCGTGCGCGATCTGTGGAGCCATCAGGAATTGGGGAAATTCAAGGATTCCTTCACCGCCACCGTTCCCTCCCATGGCGCCGTACTGATCAAGATCGGCGCGCCTGAATTCAAATGAAATAACTGCTATACTCTTCTTTGTTCCCCTTCCATGGAAAGGACCGTTTGAAACATGACTTTATTGGCCTCGCTTAAAACACACAAAAAGCGGCTTCTAGGGGTTGTTTTGATAGCCGCGATCTGCATCCCCCTCTTGCTCTACTTGGCAGGGGAAGCGAAAGACTTGGTAAAGACAATCTATGCGGAAAACGTGCCGCGCACGACCGCATTCCCATCCTCCTCCACGCCGGACCAGATTTGCCTCACCTGGAATGGAGACCCCGCCACGACTCAGGCCATCCAATGGCGGACGAATCCCGCCGTCAAAGAAGGCGTGGTGCAATACCGGAAAAAAGACGCCCCGGACGCTCCTCCGGCAGAGGTGAATGCTGAAGTGTCTTTGCTGGAAGACCGGCTGGTGGGCAATGACCCAACGAATCACCGTTTTACCGCAACACTAAAAAATCTCGCTCCGGGCGCCGCATACACCTACCGGGTGGGCAATCCGTCAGGCAATACGTGGTCGCCCTGGATGGAATTCACCACCGCGCCCGCGGAACCGGAATCGTTCTCGTTCATTTACATGGGCGATGTGCAAGTGGGCATGTTCGCATGGAGTAAACTGTTGGCGCGTGCCAAGGAAATCCAGCCCAACACCGCCTTCTATATTCTCGCGGGGGATATTGTGAACCGGGGCAACAAGCGCGAAGAGTGGGATGAACTGTTCCAGGAGGGCCAGGCGTTTTTTGCGTACAAGGCCCTTATCCCCGCCCTGGGCAACCATGATTACGCCAAGCAGGAAAGCCCGGTTTATTACCTTCAATCGTTCGCCCTGCCGGAAAACGGCCCCAACACACTCCCCAAAGAGCATGCCTACAGTTTCACGTACAGCAATGCCTTTTTCGTGGTGTTGGACGGCAATCAGCCGCCGAAAAAACAGAGTGCCTGGCTGGAGCAGCAGCTTGCGGGAGCCAAGACGCTGTGGAAATTCGCCGTGTTTCACCAGCCCATGTATTCCTCCGCGCCGCATCGCGATAATGATGACATCCGGGAATCCTGGGAGCCCCTGTTTGACCGTTATCATGTGGACATGGCGTTCCAAGGCCACGATCACGCCTATTTGCGCACGTTTCCCATGAACGGCGGGAAAAGGGCCGCTTCCGCGAAGGAAGGCACGTATTACGTGGTGTCGGTGTCCGGTTCCAAATTTTACGAACAAATTCCCCACGATTACGCGGAGGTGAGTTTCGCCAATACCGACACCTTCCAAACCATTGATATCAAGAAAAATGGGAAAAACCTCTGCACATACCGCGCTTATGATCCGGAGGGAACGGTGCGTGACGAAATTATCATCGAAAAATAAAAACAGGTAATATTCAATGCGTCTTGACACGGAAAGGGAGTGAACGACTTATGCGGCACAAGTTCTTGTACCGGTTCTGCGGGGTGATTATTGGCATGGCCGGATGCATGACGCCGCCCTGCGCCTATGGCGCAGAAGGCGTTCCAGCGATGAAATTGCAGCCGTTTCCCTTGAAGCAGGTGCACCTCCTTGACAGCCGGTGGAAAGCGGAGATGGAACGCAACCGGGCTTATCTTCATGCAGTGGACTCCGTCCGGCTTTTGAAGGCTTTTCGAACACAGGCGGGACTGGATGCACCCGGCGAATCCTTTGGCGGCTGGGAAGCCCCAACGTGTGAGGTGCGCGGGCATTTCACGGGGCACTACCTCTCGGCGTGCGCCTTGATGTATGCCAGCACGGGCGACGAGGCGCTGAAAGCCAAGGCGGATGCTTTGGTGGAGGAATTGGCGAAATGCCAACAAGCCATGGGGGGCGAATACCTTTGTGCATTTCCGGAAAGTTTCTTCGACCGTCTGGAAACCGGACAAGCGGTCTGGGTGCCGTATTACACCGTTCACAAGATCATGGCGGGGTTGTACGACATGCACACGCACTGCGGCAATCCGCAGGCGCTGGACATCATGAAAGGGATGGCGGCCTATTTCAAGAAACGCCTGGATAAATTGCCCAATGACGCGATGGACCGGATGTTGCGCGTGGAGTTCGGGGGGATGTCGGAAGTGCTGCACAACCTGTATTCCCTCACGGGCGATCCCGTGCACCTCGATATGGCGCACCGTTTTGATCAACCGGAATTCCTGGGGCCGCTCGCGCTGAGCTATGACAACCTGACGCGTATTCATGGCAACACGCAGATTCCGAAAATCGTGGGCGCGGCGCGGCGCTATGAACTTGTTGGCGACATCCGCTGCCGGGACCTGGCGGAGTTCTTCTGGGACAGGGTGGTGAATACGCGCACCTATGCCACCGGCGGAAGCACCATGTTTGAGATTTGGCCCGAGCCGAACCATCTGGCGGATACGCTGGGGCATATGAATCACGAGACCTGCAAAACATTCAACATGCTTCGGCTCACCCGGCATCTGCTGTGCTGGTCCGCCAACCCCAAGTATGGCGACTTTTATGAACGCGCCTTGTTTAACGGCATCCTGGGCACTCAGGGGCCGCAGCCGGGCCAATTGCAATATTATGTGGCCATGGCCTCGGGATACCCCCGTGTCTTCGGCACGCCGGACAATTCGTTCTGGTGCTGTTATGGGACCGGGGTGGAATCGTTCTCGAAACTGGGCGACAGCATCTATTTCCAGGGACCGCATGCGCTGTATGTGAACCTGTTCATTCCCTCCAAACTGGATTGGAAAGAAGAAGGGGTGTGCGTGGAACAAACCACCGCGTTCCCGGAACAGGATAGTATCCGGTTGACGCTGGGCATGGAGGCCTCGAAGTCTTTCGCCATTAACATCCGCATCCCTTATTGGGCCGCACAAGGCATCGAAGCAACGGTTAACGGTGAATCCCTTTCCACCGCCGGGATCAGCCCTTCTTCGTGGCTCACCCTGGACCGCGCATGGAAAAACGGTGATGTATTGGAGGTTCGCATGCCAATGGCCCTTCACACCCTGCCGCTTCCGGATGATCCGAACATGGCCGCCGTGCTATACGGGCCGGTGGTGTTGGCGGGGGTGCTTGAGGAACCCGCCAATCATGAACCCGTCATTGAAGCGGCGCATGACGGCATTATTGTTCATCAGAAGTCGTTCCCGCCGCTGCACATCGAGGGCAATCCCGAAAGGCCCGCCGAATGGATCACGTCCCTCGAAGGAAAGCCGTTGACGTTTACCGTGCCGGGACAGCCCCTCATCAAACGTTTGGTGCCGTTTGCGGATATCATGAATGAACGTTACGGACTGTATTGGCCGGTGGCGGAGACGGGCAGCGCGCGTCTTGCGGAACTTCAACAGGCGGAGAAACGCTGGACACGCGAACTGGACCGGGTTTTGCTGAATACCAGTGATGCGAATCCCAACTGTTCCGAACGCCTTCACAACGGCAAAGGGAAAGACGCGTCCGGCGGCGCCCTACCGGGCACCGCCATCATTTACCGGCACGCTGCGCCGGGCGGATGGTTTGAATGGACGCTCAAGTCGCTGCCGGATGCGCCGGTTGCTTTGCTCTGCACCTATTGGGGCGGCGATACGGGGCGGACGTTTGACGTGCTCGTGAATGGAAAACTCCTGAAAACGCAGGAACTTAACAACCTTAATCCCGGAAAACGGGTGGATGTGGAATACGCCATTCCGGAAACGTTAACCAAGGGCAAGGACACCCTCACGGTCGCGTTTCAGGCCAATCACAACACCATGGCGGGCGGGGTGTTCGGGGTTGCCACCTTGCGTGCCGATCTGCCTTGACCGCAGGCGCTTAGCCAAAACTTACGCCGATTTTCGGGCCGAGTTCCAGCAGGTAGTTCCGGGCGGCGTCATATTCCTCGGCGTTGGGCAGATGTTCGATCATGAGAGGCGGTTGCTGGGGCAATTCCCCCAGGCGTTTCAGATAGACCGAATAATCCACCGAGCCCATGCCGGGGCGCACCTCGCGGAAATGCACGTTCATCTCGATGTCCCAGGTGAGATCCTTGGCATGGCAACTGACGATGTCGGAGCCCAACTTGTCGAAGCACTCATTCAGTACATCCGCGTTGCGGTAAAAACGTTCCGGACAGTTGATGATGTTGCACGGGTCCAGATGCACCCCGAACCCCTCGCGATCCACCGCTTTGATAAGCTTTACATACGAATCCACACTGTCCGGCAGGCTCCACCCCATCATTTCATACGCGAACTTGGCGCGCTTGGGTTTTACGGCGTCCACGACCGCGCGGGCATTCTCGACGGCGGCGTCAAAAAATTCCTGCGACAGATTTTTGGGATGCGGGCCAAACCAACTCTCCGGATTGAACGAACCCGCAATATCCACACAACACCGCGCGCCAATCGCTTCGGCCAGCGCCAGACCATTCGTGACGTTCTCGATATTGTGTTTCCGCTTCCCGGGGTCCGCCTCGAGCATGTTGCACCACCGCCCCACTTCAGCGATCACGATGTCCTGTTTGGCGAATGCTTCGGCGATGGCGTTTATCCGGTCCGCATCTTCCAGTTTCACTTCGGGACAATATGCGGCCCGGTACCCCAGCTTCTTATGGGCCAAGGCCATTTTCTCCGGATCATTCGTTTTTTCAAAGATCGGCGCCCCTCGCCGTACCGATTTCGCCGGAGCGCTCTGTTGCGCCGGCACGGAACCCGCCAGACCCGCTACAGCCGCCACGCCCACCGCGCCCTTGATAAATCCCCGCCGGGTTACATCTTCTTTAGCCATGGGTCCTCCTGCTAATTTTCATGATCATGATGGCACGATTATGTTCGAAGGTCAATTCGTTGCTTGGGGCGGCTTTCAAGGAACGTTTCTCCAAATTGATTTTCATCAGGGCAGCATGAGTTCGGGGAAATCCTTGGCGTGGGGCGTGCCGGAACAATCCCGGCAATGGGTCTCCCGGAGGAAAAGAGCCGCCAGGACTCCCGCCACTGTTACGGCAATCAACACGAGGAACCCGTTGCGGTAATCCGCTTCCGAGTATACGCGCACGCCGTCCACGATGGCGCCGTCCCAGGTGCGGTCCAACACCCATCCGATCAGGGGCTGCAGGAGGGCGGTGCCGAGGAAGTTGCCGGTGTTTACCAGGCTGACGGCCATGCCCGCGAGCGCGGGGTGGCACACCTCTTTCGCGGCCACGTTGGTTAAGAGAATCCACACACCGGTGAATCCCATGGCGGCGACAATGCCATAGCCGGCGGGGGTTCCTTTCCAGGGCACATACAGGAGGGCCAACCAGGAGAGGAGATAGATCGAAGCGCCCAAGATCAGAACAGGTCTGCGCCGTCCCACGAAATCGGAGAACCATCCCGAAAAAAACGCGCCCCCCGCGCACGCGAACATCATGACACTCATATAATTCGCCGCCGTCTCGCGGGAAAGATGACAGGCGTCCCGGAGATAGGCGACCCCCCACAATCCCATGAAGGCGAAGAGTCCGCCGCCCAATCCCACATTGACAATGAATCCGGGCCACACCGCGCCATTGCGCACCACGCTCCACAAGTCCTTTATCCAATGCTGATCGCGTTCCGGCGCGGGGACGCCCCCTTCCAGTTCATGGATGGAGGGAAATCCGTACTCTTTTGGACTGTTGCGGACCACGAGAAAAACAATGCCGGCAATCACAAAGGAGCTTAGGCCCACCCCCGCCATGATGGCCCGCCAGGTAAACCGGGTGAGCAGCATCGCCAAGGGGGTGGCCGAGAGCACCGCGCCCAGGTTCCCCACGAATACGGTTACACCGACCATGGTGGCGAAACGCCGTTCCGGAAACCAGCGCGAGTGGCTTTTGACCGTGCCCGCGAACAACAAGGCCACACCCAGTCCCACCAGTAAACGGGCAAATCCGGCGACCGCAAGCGTCGGGGCCATGCCAAACAGGATGGAGCCCGCGCCCGCGATGAGGCTTCCCATGGTTACGCCCGCGCGGGTGCCCAAGGTGTCCGCAATAACCCCGGAAGGAATCTGCATGGCGGCGTAGATGTAGAAATACATGGAGGCCAAAGCGCCCAGGGAAGCACCGGTGGTGTTAAAGGAGGCCATTAAATCGCGGGAAAGGACCCCGGGGGCGGTCCGGTGGAAATAGTTTTGCAAATAGGCCAGCATGAGCACCGTAACGATGCTCCAGCGCATCCGTTCAAATGTTCGCGGACTGTACTTCACCTTTTGTGCCTTGAGGGTGTTGGAATAAAAAAGGGGGAATTCCGATTATTGATGACGCTGCCGGTATTCAAGCTCGCGCACCCGCCAGCGAATGTCTTCCAGCAACATCCTGTTCACGCCGATTAAATCCGCCAGCAGCCCCACCACCACGAGCACCGCGCCGATACCGATAAACAGGACGCCAAACAAGAGGGACTGAATGTGGCCCCCGCCATTGCCGATCGAGTAGTAATAGAGGAAACGAATCAACGGCAGCATGCCAATCCCCATGCCGAGCAGGCCGGGCAGGGCGAAAAAACGGAAGGGCCGGTACGTCATGAATATCCGGACCACGGTGAAGAAGGAACGCCGCAGATAGGAGGGAATGCTTTTCACCAGGCGGGAAGGCCGCAGGTTTTCATTCACGCGAACCGGCACCGAAGTGATGGCCATGTGCTTGCGTCCGGCTTGAATAATCGTTTCAAGCGTATAGGTGTAATCATTGAATACATTGAGGCGCATGGCCGCCTCCCGCGACATGGCCCGGAACCCGCTCGGCGCGTCCGGGATATTGGTATGGCTGGCCACCCGCACCACCCACGACCCCACTTTTTGCAGCAGTTTTTTGGCCAGGGAGAAGTGTTCAATATCGTAAATGGGACGCGCCCCAATCACAATCTCCGCCTCCCCCCGGAGAATGGGCCTGATGAGCGCGGGAATATCCCCGGCGTTGTATTGGTTGTCCGCGTCCGTGTTGACGATGATGTCCGCACCCACCTTGATGCAGTAATCCAGCCCCTCCATGAACGCCCGGGCCAGTCCCCGGTTCCGCTTGAACCGGAGAACATGATGCGCCCCATGCTCCTTCGCCACTTGGGCCGTCTTGTCCCGCGAACCATCATCAATCACCAAATACTCCACCTCCTCCACACCCGGCACGGAACGCGGCAAGGCATCCAGCGTTATGCCCAGCGTTTCTTCTTCGTTATAGCATGGAATCTGAATGATTAGCTTTTTCATCGGCCTGTCCCAACGGGTTCCAGCATATAAAATACCCGGCGGCAAAACAATTTTTTCGATTTTCTACGGGGGGCCGGAGAACGTGATCCGTGCCGGATATGACGCGGAACGTTGAAATAGGTTGACTGGCCGTTCGCCCCGGCGGGTCGTGGGCGGGCGGAAAAATTGACTCATGGGCGCGTTTTTTGCTAGAGTATGCCCCGTATGTGGGCTGTAACTTCAAGGATTTCAACCATGGCGCGTTTCGGGCGTCATGCCGTACCCGTGAGAGGGGAGGTTGAGTTTTTGTGACGAAGGTTCGTGTAAAGACCGATGAGCCCTTTGAGAAGGCCCTGCGGCGCTTCAAAAAGAAATGCAACAAGGAAGGGTTGATGCAGCGGCTCAAGGAAATGAAGCACTACGAGAAGCCGTGCGAACGGCGCCGGCGGAAGCTGGCGAAAGCGATTTCGCGCGCCGTCCAGGAACAGCAACCGTAATTGAATCGTATTTGAATTTTGCAGGACCGGAACGCCGGTCCTGTTTTTGTTTTAGGGGGGAGAAATGTGAACAATAGGCCGGTCAAGCAAGGAGAAGCGGTCATGGGTATTGTGATAGGTCTTGATGTTGGCACAAGCGGCACGAAAGCGATTGCGATGGATGCGGGGGGCAAATTGCTGGCCTCGGCGCTGGTGGAATATCCATTGTACAGTCCCAAACCCAATTGGGCGGAGCAGGACCCGGCGGATTGGAAGCGTGCGGCCTTCGAGGCACTGGGGCAACTGGCGGGCCGGATTGATGCGGGGGAGGTGAAGGCGCTGGGCTTGACGGGGCAGATGCACGGTTCGGTGTTTCTGGATGCGGAAAACCGGGTGTTGCGGAACGCGCTTTTATGGTGTGATCAGCGCACGGCGGAACAGTGCGCAGCCATTACGGAAAAGGTGGGTGAGAAGCGGCTCCTGGAAATGGTGTCGAATCCCGCGCTCACGGGATTCACGGCGCCCAAGATTCTCTGGCTGCGCGATCAAGAACCCAAAACCTATGAACGCGTTAAGAAGGTGTTGTTGCCGAAGGATTATATCCGGTTTGAACTTACGGGCGAGTTTGCCACGGATGTGGCGGACGCTTCGGGCACCTTGCTCTTTGATGTGAAGAACCGCTGCTGGCACAAGGAACTGATGTCGCTGCTGGGGATTGATCCGGCGTTCCTGCCGAAATCGTATGAGGGCCCGGAGGTCACGGGCTGTCTGAGTAAAGACGCCGCGGCGAAAACAGGGCTTCCGGCGGGGATTCCGGTGGTGGCCGGTGGCGGCGATCAGGCGGCCGGCGGCGTGGGGTGCGGCATAGTACGCACGGGGATTATTTCGTCGTCACTCGGCACGAGCGGCGTGGTGTTCGCCTTTGCGGACACCGTCAGCACGGATACGCAGGGCCGGGTGCATACATTCTGTCATTCCGTGCCGGGCAAGTGGCATGTCATGGGGGTGATGCTGAGCGCGGGCGGCGCGCTGCAATGGTTCCGCAACATGCTCTGTCAAACGGAACGCGCGGTGAGCGATCAAACCGGCGTGGATGCCTATGAATACATTACCGAGGCGGCGGCGCGTGTGCCGGTGGGGTGCGAGGGGCTGCTGTTTCTCCCGTACCTGACGGGCGAACGCACACCGCATAAAGATCCGTATGCGAAGGGCGCGTTTATCGGCCTTTCGTTGCGTCATACGAAGGCGTATATGGCGCGGGCGGTGCTGGAGGGGGTGGCGTTCGGCATGCGGGACAGCCTGGAGATCATGCGCGGCATGGGGATTGTCACCTCGGAAGTGCGCGCTTCGGGCGGGGGGGCGCGGAGCGCGGTGTGGCGTCAGATTCTGGCGGATTCCGGCCGGGTTCCGATGGTCACCATCAATGTGGACGAAGGCCCGTCGTATGGCGCGGCCATTCTAGCCAGCGTGGCGGCGGGGATGTATGGGAATGTGGAAGAAGCCTGTGATGCCATCATTCACGAAGTGGCGCGCGTGGAACCCAATCCGAAAAACCTTGCTCCCTATGATCAGTGGTTTAAGGAATACCAGGCGGCGTATCAGGCCCTGGCGCCTTCGTTCAAGCGTATTGCGTCGTTATTGACATGAAAATCCGGTTGCTACCGCATCCAATGGGACCGATGGGAACGGTGGGCGGGGAAAGCGGAGAATCCGGCCCGTATTCACGCGTCAAGCATTTGTGTTTCCATACACAAGACACGGAAAAGGGTTTGGGGGTTCTGCACCAACCCCAATAGCCTTCGCCGTCTGCTCAGCCGTTTTCCGGTTCGGGGGAATCCGGCGCTTGTTCCGCGGTATCCGGCGCTGCCGGGGCTGCCGCAGGCGCGGAAGCGGGGGCAGGAGCCGCCGCAGGCGCAGGAGCCGCCGCAGGGACAGGAGCCGCCGCAGGCGCAGGAGCCGCCGCAGGGACAGGAGCCGCCGCAGGGACAGGAGCCGCCGCAGGCGCAGGAGCCGCCGCAGGCGCGGGGGCTGGTGCGGGGGCCGTTTCAGGGGCCG
The DNA here is from genome assembly GCA_964466925.1 of uncultured Nitrospirales bacterium. GTDB lineage: Bacteria > Hydrogenedentota > Hydrogenedentia > Hydrogenedentales > CAILVY01 > CAILVY01. The sequence goes on along the minus strand of CAYXPO010000082.1, from coordinate 1,398 downwards.
GGGCAGGAGCCGCCGCGGGCGCGGGACCGCCGGGCGTTAATATCGAAACAATTTCCGGTGAACGCAATTCCGGACCATTGGTCCGGTACAGTGCTTCACCGGACAATTCGCGGGTGCCGTCCATATTCTCCGCAGCCTTGATCCGGTACGTGAAGGTCGCGGGAAACTGCGGAATGTTGAACCACGCGAATTCCAGTTTCTTGTCCCGGCCCTTGGGCGGCGACAAGTCCGGGCGCTCCGGGCTGATCACACTGTCAAAGGTCCAGCCGTCCGGCAAGTTTTCGACCACGCCCATGGCGCGCACCGGGTCCGCTCCCGAACTGGTCAGGGTTAACGTCACATCCATCGTGCCGCCCTTTTGATAGGCCCCGCCGTTGGCCAATTCACGCATCATGGTGAGTTTGGTATCATTCGCGCCGGGCGTGGCGGAAGCAGGCGTTACCGGCGCTTTGGCTTTTTGCAGTGGCTTGGCGGGCGTGGCGGGCGTGGCGGTTCTGACCGGCGCGGGCGGGGTTTTGACGCCCGGTTTGGCGGCGGGCGCGGTCCCGCCTGAGGTCATGAAATACCCCGTGATGAGCAACACGAACACCACCACGCCAATCGCGAATCCGAACATTGCAGACTTATTCATGTAAGTCCCCTTCCTGTCTTTGACAAACTCCACTATACAAAGCCTCGAATCATTCTATCACGGGGCCGCGGTGCATGCGAAAAATCACGCGCATTATCCACAATAACGCACCGGTTGTTCTTTTCGATGACCGCAAGAGCCGTATATTAAGCCCGGCCCCGTCCCGGAATCAAGGCCTGATACCCTAAATGCATCATGTAATGATCCAGCACAATAAGGGCCATGAACGCTTCCGCCACCGGCCACACCCGCGCCACAATCGTCGGATCGCGCCGCGTCACCGCGCTCAAGGTGGCGTTTTCACGGCTGACCTTGTCAACCGTTTCCTGATCCTTCGCAATTGTCGGGGTCGGCTTCACCGCCAGACGCGCCACTACCGGCTGGCCCGTGGTCAGCCCGCCCGTAATGCCGCCCGCATGGTTCGTCTTGAAGCTCACGTGACGCCCGTCGCCCCGCATGGCATCGTTGCATTCCGAGCCGCGCCGGTCCTTCACCGCGTAGCCCGCCCCCACTTCCACCGCCTTCACCGCGCCGATGCTCAGCATGCGCCCGAGTTCGCCGTCCAGTTTGCGGAACACCGGCTCGCCCATGCCCGCCGGCAATCCCGTGGCCACCACTTCCACCAAGCCGCCGCTGGAATCACCCTCGTCCCGGATTTTCAAAATGTTCTTTTCCATCTCAAAGGCCGCATCCACATCCGGACAATTCATCGTGAAATGGATTCCATATTCGTCGCGGATGGCCTGCGGGTCCACCGGCTTCGCCAA
>CAYXPO010000081.1:8542-12011 GCA_964466925.1 uncultured Nitrospirales bacterium | reverse complement strand
AGGGGCAATAGAAGAAGGTCAACCGGAAGGGATTGTGGAAGGCGAAGGTGTTATGGAAGGCCAACCCGAAGGTGTTGTGGAAGGCGAAGGTGTTGTCGAGGGTCAACCGGAGGGCCTGTTTGAAGGAATTGAAGAGGGGGTGGTGGAAGGTTTGCTGGAAGGTGTGGAGGAAGGCCAAATCGAAGGTCTCCTGGAAGGCGAGGAAGAAGGCCCAATCGAAGGTCTCCTGGAAGGCGAGGAAGAAGGCGTGCCCGCCGAAGGCGCGCCGGAGGAGGGCGAAGCCGAGGGGGAAGGAGAAGTGGAGGCCACGTTCGCAACATCCCCCGCGAATGGTGAAACGCTTTCATTCGGTCTTGTCGTGGTGAAGATGACGGAGACCGAAACATATGAGATACAGAACCTGACCCAAGAGACGCTGGTGGTGGAAACGAAGCTGGAAAAGGGCGGTCTAATCGTACTGGAAGGCGATGCGCGGTTTTCCCTGGCCGCCGGGCAATCCGTGGAACGCACGGTCCGCTTCACGCCGGGCCGGGGCGGAAATTACAATGATCGCATTTTGATATCCGCGGGCGAGTATCAGGCCGCCATTACCATCCATGGCCAAGGGGTGTATGTGCCGGTGATGTCCTGTCATGGGGAAACCACCCCTTCCGGAAACGGGTTGTGGCAGGATATGGGCCTGATGCTGTTACTGGGGATCGTGCTTGTGGTGGGGGCTCGGAATAGTGATCGCGGGAGAACCTAAACAACCATCGGCGCGTTGTTGATGCTGGACGGCCTTGTTGTGGATAAAAGCCCGCCACGTTTGGGAAGAGCATCCCGCCGCCCAGAACATCCTTCCATAATCCTTTGTATTTCCCCAGGATGGAAAAGATTTTACGAAACGTGGCAGGGCGCGGCATGATGCCGGACCCTTCCGTTTGTACAGGCTGCCGGAGCGCATGCGCCGCGCCAAACTTTTTGATTGGCAATGAAGGGGGGTTGTATTTATAATAGTGTTTCGTTTTAATTGGAAACCAGACAACACCCGTCTAGGAGGTAGCATTATGGCGAAGAAGACTGTAAATGTGGCCATGATCGGCGCCCAGTTCATGGGCAAGACGCATAGCAACGCATGGCGGAAGGCCGGGATGTTTTTCAACCTGCCGGTCCAGCCGGTGATGAAGGTCATGTGCGGCAAGTTCCCGGAGGAATTGGCGAACGGCTCCAAATGGGGTTGGGAAGAAACCTCGCTGGATTGGGAAGCGGTGGTGAAGCGCCCCGACATTGACATCATTGACGTGTGCACGCCGAACTTCCTGCACCCCCCCATCGCCATCGCCGCGGCCCAGGCGGGCAAGCATGTGATCTGCGAGAAGCCGCTGGCCAACACGATGAAGGAAGCCAGCGCCATGCTGGCGGCGGTGAAAAAAGCCGGCATCAAACACATGTGCGGGTTCTCGTACCGGTTCGCGCCCGCCGTGCAAACCATCAAGCGGATGATTGACAAGGGCGAGTTGGGCCATATCTATCACTTCCGCGCCACCTATCAGCAGGATTGGATCGTGGACCCGGACTTCCCCATGGTCTGGCGCCTCAAGAAGAAACACACGGGGTCCGGCGCGCTGGGCGACATCGGCGCCCACATCACCGACCTGTGCCATTTCCTGGTCGGCCCCATCAGCGAAGTCGTCGGCTCAATGCGCACGTTCATCAAGGAACGCCGCATTGCCGAAAGCGACACCGGCATCACCGCCAGCGGCAAGAAAGCCGGCAAGGCCGTTAAAATGGACACCGTGGACGTGGACGATGCCGCGGTCTATCTCGCGCACATCAAAGACACCGACACGCTGGCCACGTTTGAAGCCACGCGCTTCGCCCCCGGCCGCCGCAATTTCAACGCCATCGAAATTTACGGCAGCAAAGGCTCCGTGTTGTGGAACCAGGAAGACATGAATTTCTTCCAGTACTTCAGCCGCAATGATCCGCCCACGCTCCAGGGCTTCCGCCGGGTCCACGCCACGGACGGCGCGCATCCCTACGCGGCGAACTGGTGGCCCACCGGCCACATCATCGGCTACGAACATTTGTTCGTGCATGAGTTCGCCGAATTTCTCTCCTGCCTGGGCGGCAAGAAAGTCACTTATTCAACGTTTGAAGACGCGGTCAATTGTCAGAAGGTGCTGGAAGCCGTCGAGAAATCCACCCTGACCCGGAAATGGGCCAAGGTGTAATTTTCATCCCGTCAAAATCCGCGGGCCCCGCTCGGCACGGGGCTCTTTTCTTTGATGCCCATATGGACTTTGCGCCATGAAATGTACGCCTTTTCCCAAAGGATAATGCGTATTCATTCCTTGTTCGTAATGTTGCATCGGAGAAAACAGCCTCTACCCGCCGCCGTCTATGAGCATGACATCCCGTTCCTCTGCGTGAAGAAACCGTTTGACCTCGTCCGGCGGACATGTTAAAATGTTTGAAGGAGGGGATGGAGTTCCCCTTAAGTGCCTTGTGGCTAATAACTCCTACCGTGTCGGTGGATGCGGTCGGAGTGTATGCAGTTCCCGCCGTGACAAGGGCAACAAGTTGCCCGTCTCCCTGACACTATGTAAGGAAATGTGGATTCAAACAAACCCGGGAGGTGGACATGGATTTGGCGGACAACGGTCTTGCCGCCCTGCCGATGGAGTGCGGTAATGCCTTCCCCCGGAGTGAGGCCACGTCATGAGGAACTCTTCAGCATGCATTACGCAGTTGGCGCAACTCTGTGAAGCGTTTCAACTCCACAACCTGACGCCGCGGATCGCCGCCTGTTCCGAGACATTGCGGGGGGGCGGAATCGTGGAAGTCGCCGTGCTCGGGCAGTTCAAGGCCGGAAAAAGCTCTTTTCTGAACTTTCTTATCGGCGGCGAGGTTATGCCCGTGAACGTCCTTCCGGCCACCGCGGTAATAACACGGATCGGGTATGGCGCGAGGGACCGGGCGGTCATCCGGCGGCTTTCCGGCGACGCCGAGGAAATTCCGATGGCCGAACTTCCCGAGTATGTCACGGAACAATGCAATCCCAAGAATGAAAAGCGGGTGGCGTTGGTGGAAGTGGAACTCCGGTCGTTGGAGCCCTACCGGGGAATACGCTTCGTTGACACCCCGGGCCTCGGGAGCATTTTCGCCCACAACACGCAGGCGTCCATGGACTGGCTGCCCAAGGTGGGCGGGGCGCTTGTGGCCATCAGCACGAATCAGCCGTTGGGCGAGCAGGACCTGCGGCTCTTGGGCGAAGTGTTCAAGCATACCCCGGAGGTGGTAATCCTGCTCACAAAGGCCGATCTGGTTTCCGGGCGTGAGCGGGAGGCCGTTATCGAGTTCACGCAGTGGCAGATTGCCCAAAACACCGGGGGGCGGCAACTGCTCGTCCTCCCATTCTCGAACCGTCCCGAATACGAGGCGTTTCAAAACGAGGTGCGCGATTATCTTCTTCGGAAGGTGGCGGGGC
>CAYXPO010000081.1:5370-8532 GCA_964466925.1 uncultured Nitrospirales bacterium | reverse complement strand
GGCGTCACGAGGAATTGTTCACGAAGATCATGCGGCACAAACTCTCCGCCCTGGTCTCCGAATGCAGGGCGTACCTGCACCTCGCGCAGACGGCGGCCGCGTCCGCGGAGGAAGCCCGCGCGGCCCTGCGCGAAGTGCTCCGGCGCGAACAGGAGGGCATCGGAGCGCTGGGGCAGGAAATCCGCGTTCTGACCCAGGATTTGAAGACGCGGGTGCGCACGGCCGCGGGGGAACGGTTTCATGACCTTCATGGACCGCTGACAAAACAACTGCGCGCTTCGCTTCAGAAGGTCATGGGTGCATGGTCGGGAAATCTGGCGGACAGGACCCAGGCCTATCAGGAATGGGCGGCCGCGGCCCTGGATGAGGAATTGGGGCGGGCTTCGGAAAACGGCAAGAAATATTTGGAGGAATTCCTGATCGAGGCGCAGATGAGCTTCCAGCGCACCGTCAGGGCCTTTCAAGACCGGTTGTCCAAGGAGATTGAGCGGGCGCTGGGCATGGTGTTCGACGGGGCGCGGTTTCATGCCGAAATCATGGAGCCCAAGAAGCCGGATGTGAAGGTGGGCCAGGTCTTCGATAGTCATATTGATCTCCTTTGGTTCGCCATTCCCATGAAAATTTTCCACGGGTTTTTCGAGCGGCATTTCCTCCGGCTTATTCCCTGGGAAGTGGAGAAAAACCTTGCCCGGCTGGCCAATCAATGGGCGGACGCCGTGGGCGCCTCGATAGAAAACCTTGCCGCCCAATCCATGGAATCCATGAAAAAAGAATTGACGACGGTGGACGCGCTGATTGCCAGCGCCTCCGACCGGCGTGCCGATATCGAGGCTGCCCTCCGGCAACTCGATTCCCTTGATACGTTTGAGGAAGAGTTCATCAACAAAGGAGAAGTCACACATGAACGGTAAAATCACCTCGGTTCAAGCCCTGGAAATCCTCGACTCGCGGGGCAATCCGACGATTCGGGTGCGTGTTAATCTGGACAATGGCGTTTCCGCGTGCGCGTCGGTGCCCTCCGGGGCGTCCACCGGCGAAAACGAAGCCGTCGAATTGCGTGACGGCGACAAGAAACGCTATGGCGGGAAAGGTGTGCTGAAAGCTGTGGCCAATGTAACCAAAACCATTGCCCCGGCCATCCTTGGCATGAATCCGGCGAATCAGGCCGCGATTGACCGCCTGATGATCGAGCTGGACGGAACCCCCAACAAGGCCAAGCTTGGCGCAAACGCCATCCTGGGCGTTTCCATGGCCATCGCGCGCGCCGCCGCACTGGATGCCGGGCTGCCGCTGTATGCGTATCTCGGCGGCACTGGCGCGTTTCGTTTGCCCGTGCCCATGATGAACATCCTCAACGGCGGCAAACACGCGGACAACAGCGTGGACTTTCAGGAATTCATGGTCATGCCGGTGGGCGCCCCCACGTTCGCGGAGGCGTTGCGGTATGGCGCCGAAACCTTCCATGCCCTGAAAAAAATCCTGGGCAAAAAAGGGTATGCGACCAGCGTCGGGGATGAGGGCGGATTCGCTCCCAACCTGAAGAGCAATGACGAGGCCTGTGAAGTGATTGTCGAGGCCATCGAGGCCGCCGGATACAAGCCGGGCAAGGATGTGGCCATCGCGTTGGACCCCGCCGCGAGTTCGTTTTATGAAGACGGCGTCTACAATCTTTCCAAATCCGGACAGGGGAAAAAGAGCAGCAGCGAAATGACGGCCCTGTACAAGGCGTGGATAGAAAAGTATCCCATTATCTCCATTGAGGACGGCCTGGCGGAAAACGACTGGGACGGATTCCGTGAACACACGGCGGTTCTGGGCGCTAAAATTCAGATTGTCGGCGATGATATTTTTGTGACGAACACCCAGTTCATCGCGCGGGGGATTGCCGAAAAATCGTCGAATGCGGTGCTCATAAAACTTAACCAGATCGGGACCGTGACGGAAACCATCGAAGCCATCCACATGTGCCGTCAGGCGGGCTGGGGCTTCGTGATTTCCCACCGCTCCGGCGAAACCGAAGACGCCTTTATCGCGGATTTCGCGGTGGCCATGGGCGGCGGGCAGCTCAAGACCGGGTCCGCGTGCCGCAGCGAACGGATCGCCAAGTACAACCGGCTCATCGAGATCGAGGCCGAGTTGGGAAAGGCCGCGCGATTGGGGCGTTAACCCCCTCGAGGAAGAACATATCCTTTTCCTCTGGAGCAACGGAAAAGAAAACAAACGATCGCTCCTGAAAAATCAGGAAGCAGGAATTGAGGTTTTACCCTTATGAAGAATGGAAGCGCGCCTGGAATCGAGACCCGCGGCGGCCACTGGCTGAACCGCAATGTCTTCGCGATGGGACTGACCAGTTTTCTGAGCGATTTCTGTCACGAAATGGCCACGGCCGTGCTTCCACAGTTTATGCAGGCGATTGGCGCCTCGGCCACCGTGTTGGGATTCATCGAAGGCGTTGCGGATGCCCTGTCCAGTTTCGTCAAACTGGGGGCGGGGTTCCACAGCGACAAGATCGGCCACCGGAAATTATGGACGGTGGCGGGTTATTTCCTGACAGGGGTGTCCAAGGCGCTCTTTGCCTTTGCTTTTGCATGGCCCTTGATACTCGTTGGACGTGTCATCGGCTGGTTCGGCAGAGGCATTCGCGGCCCCTTGCGGGACGCCATGCTGGCGGATTCCGTCGAGGCGAAAGACCGCGGCAAGGCCTTCGGCTTCCATCGCGCCGGAGATACGGCGGGCGCCGTGGCCGGGCCACTGATGGCGTATTTTTTGCTCACTTTCTTCGCGGATCATCCCCGCCTCATGGACACCCTCCAACACTGGGTCCCCTCGCTGGAGGGGGCCCCGGGGGGGGCGTTCCGGGTTATTTTCCTCTTGACGCTCATTCCGGGCGTGTTGTCCGTCTTGTCCATGGGTTTTCTTGTTAAGGAACGGCGGCGGGCGGCGAATCACGAGTTGCGTTTTTGGGGTGTATTGAGTTCTTTCCCCAAAGACTTTCGAAAGTTTCTGCTGGCCGTGGGGGTTTTCGGGATAGCGGATTTCGCTCCGACCCTGATGATTCTCCGGGCCACCACCCTCCTGGACGATGGAATGGGGTTTGCGGGCGCCGCGCGGATGGGTGCATTGCTCTACCTGCTCCGCAATGTGGTGTACACCTTGGCTTCC
>CAYXPO010000081.1:0-5360 GCA_964466925.1 uncultured Nitrospirales bacterium | reverse complement strand
AGCGGCCGGTTTTCACGCACCCGCTATTTGGCGGCCGGGTATGGAATCGCCGTGATCACGTTCCTGGGGTTCTCGTTTGCAATTCCCTCGCTGTGGTGGCTGGTGGTGTGTTTCATCCTCGCCGGCGTGTTTATCGCATGGGAAGACACCATCGAAGGCGTTGCCGTCCGTGATTATGTGAAGACCGAGGTGGCGGGCACCGCATACGGCGTCCTGGGAGTTGTCAATGGAATTGGTGATTTTGTGTCGAGTTTCGCCGTCGGCGTTCTCTGGACGGCGGCGGGAGCGCGCTGGGCCTTTTACTATGCCGCCGCCGCCGCCGCCGTGGGCGCCTTGTTGATGATGAACATCAAGGCGCGCCCCGCCGACAGTGTCCAAGAAACCGGATAAGGTTCTGGTTTGGAGGTGAATCATGGCGCCGCGAAAAGCTTCCACGCCCGGAGGCACGCCGGAATTGCACTACCGCCGGGAAAATGTCTTGCGGCCCAGCCGGTATTTGGGGTATGACCGCAACACGCTGGCCTTGCATCTCATTCGGTGCGAAGCCTTCAAAATCGCGGAATCGGAACTGCGCCGGGCCATCTGGCTCAATCCGTACGAACCTGCGTTTTTGGCGAATTTGGCTTGGTGTCTGTACAAGCAAAAACGCGGCGAAGAGGCAAAGGAATACCTGGCGCAGGCCAAGGAAATGGATACAACAAGCGCGCAGGTGCGGCACATAGCCAGCCTGATGGGCGATGACCTTGAACGCCCGGACCCGCGTGATGGCGATGAAAAGCATGCGTGATGCGCCGGATGCCCAAGGCGGTTTCAACGACAACCACAAGCGGCAGATTTTGCTGACCTTGGGGTATGTGGACAAACTGCTAAGCGATGCATTGCGTGAACTGAGCGCCGCCGGGCAGCCTTCGCTGTTTCCTCGGTATGTCCCGGATTTGTCCCCCCGCCAGCAGGAAGCCTTGGCGGTGTATCTTTCCCGCCTTCGGGAAATCATGGCCCGTGTGCTGGACCGCCATGGGATTTCAGTGCCCGAACCAGCCATCAGCGCGAACAAGGCCTTTCGTTCCGGCCTTATGTGCGCCCGAATCAACCTCACCGAACTGAAACCCCGGTACATGCGTGGTTATGGAACCCTTTCCAGCGATGCCATGCGTGATTTGGACGTGCTCACGGAGGAACTCATCACGGTGCTGGATCAGATGGACAAGTTTCTCCTTCAAGAGGCGGGAAATGAGTCACGGGAACCGGATGGTGACCCGCATGACGGAAACATTCACGGCCTGTTTTAACGTTTCTTGACGCGTCCTGTTTTGTGGTGTTTGTTTTGTTGCGTCTTGCAAATTTCATGTAAAATCCGGTATAATTGGGCGTGGGGATGGAGTTCCCCCAAAACTGCCGTGTGGCTAATAACTCCTACCGTGTCAGAGGATACGGTGGGAGTTTTGCTGTATAAAAATCCCCGCCAGAAAAGGGCCGTGCCCTGCCTCGCATGTATTTCACGCAACACGCGAACTATGGAGAGATGTATCATGGAATCAGCCTTTACAACCGCGGCACTATGGCTTGGGTTGGCGGTTATCGCCACGTCTTTTTCCTTTCACTTCCGCATATCGGTGGCCTTGGTGGAAATCTGCATCGGCGTCGGGGCGGGCTTTGTCGCCGAACATTTCTTTGGGGGGGAAAGTTTCGGCGCGGAACTCCCCTGGTTGAAGTTTCTGGCCGGCACCGGCGCCATCGTGTTAACCTTTCTCGCGGGCGCCGAGTTGGAACCCAGCGTTTTGCGCAAGAAATGGGCGGAAGTCTCCGTCGTCGGAGTTATCGGCTTCGTAGCGCCGTTTCTGGGGTGCGCCGCCGTGGCGCATTTCCTGCTTGGATGGGACGCGCGGGCGAGCTGGCTTGCGGGGGTCACCCTTTCCACCACCTCCATGGCAGTGGTGTATGCCGTGATGCTGGAAACAGGGTTCAATCAGACCGATTACGGGAAAGGCATACTCGGCGCATGTTTCATCAATGACTTGGGGACCGTGCTCGCCCTCGGGTTCATTTTCGCGCCCTTCACCTACCGCACGTTGATTTTTGCCGCCGTTTGCGCCGTGACGCTGTTGCTGTTGCCGTTTTTAACCAAGCATATAACCAGCTTGTACGCCTACCGCACGGCGGCCGTCCGGACCAAATGGGTCTTGTTCATTCTGTTTGCCTTGGGCTCCTTGGCGATCTGGTCCGGGAGTGAAGCGGTTTTGCCCGCCTACCTGGTCGGCATGGTTCTGGCCGGGGTGGCCGCGCAGGACCATCATTGGGTGCGGCGGCTGCGCACCCTGACCATCGGCTTGTTGACGCCGTTCTATTTCATCCGCGCCGGTTCGCTGGTTTCCCTGCCGGCGGTGCTTGGCGCGCCCCTGGCATTTTTCGTGCTGTTAACGGGGAAGGTTGTCTCCAAAATTTTCGGGCTTCACCCCGTGATTGGCCTGTTCCACAAAAACGGCAATGCGCGCTGGTATTATACGCTGATGATGTCCACGGGCCTCACCTTTGGCACCATCTCCGCCTTGTACGGCCTTTCTCACGGGATAGTGTCCCGCGAACAATATTCGTTCCTTGTGGCGGTGGTGATTGGCAGCGCGGTGATTCCCACCATGATTGCAAACGCCATGTTCCTGCCCCGGCACCTGTTGCCGCAAAAGCCCATGGCCGATGAAGAAATATCCCAGCTGGAACAGGTTTCATGGGATGAGCCGGAAAACGGTTCCATGCCCGGGCCTGATGCGGAATAACGGTGGAAACCGTTATACTGGGAGCGTCCTTGACCCAAAGGAGAAAATAGGTTCGGCGGTTGGAAGGCAAGGAGATCACGCATGGATGAACCCTCAGGGAGTGTTGCCAATGCCGGCGGCATGGGCCGGGATTCCGGCCGTTCACATATGGAATCATCCTCTGACGCGCCGGCGCTGAAAACCTATGCCCGAACCAAACAGGAAATCGCCCGGCACCTTCAATTTCTACAGGAACTCTTCAGATCGAGCGGCCATCACGCGCGGGAAAGCCAATGCAGGGAATTGTTGGCCAAGTTGGCCGAAGACCACTTTACCCTGGCCGTTCTCGGGCAGTTCAACCGGGGCAAAAGCACCTTGATGAACGCGGTGCTGGGCCGGCCGGTCCTGCCCACCGGCGTGCTGCCCTTGACCTCGGTCATTACGATTGTGAAATACGGCCCGCGCGAAAAGCTGCTGATTCACCGCGAAGGGGCGCTCTTTCCCGAAGAAAAACCCCCGGCCTGTCTTGCGGAGTATGTGACGGAAAAGGGAAACCCCGGAAATGCGAAGAACGTGATCCGCGCCTGCCTCGAACTCCCCTCCGCGTTTCTGCGCCGGGGACTGGAATTTGTGGATACGCCCGGGGCCGGCTCCTTCATCGAAACCAACAGCACCACGGCCTATGCTTTCGTCCCGCAGTGTGACGCCGTGGTGTTCGTGACCGGCGTGGACAGCCCATTGAGCCAAATGGAAAAAGAGTTTCTGGCCCATATTCGTGAACATGTCCGGAAGATATTCGTTGTCGTCAACAAAGTCGATCTGTTGGCGGATTCTGAACGCCGGGAAGTTTTGGATTTCATCCGGGGCAACCTGGTTCGCTGCATGGGCACGGACGCCGTGAAGTTATATCCGCTGTCCGCGCTGAAAGGTTTGTCGGCGAAACTTGACGCCCAGGAAGAACCGTATGCCGGGAGCGGTCTTCAGGACTTTGAGACCGCGCTGGCGTCGTTTCTTTCCGAAGAAAAAACGGCCACGTTCCTCGCCTCCATCGTGGAGCAGACTTTGCGCCTCTTGCAGGAAGAGGCCATGCAACCGCGGTATCAGGAAAAATCGAAGGAACCAGAAGGAAAGGAAGCGCTGGACGGTGTATCAGGCGCGGACGCCGCAAGGGAGGGCTCTGTACAACGACGGCGGGAACTAGAGGCGCGCCGCGAAAAATTGGCAAAACTGCGCGACGGTCTTCTTGGCGGAGGCGAACCGGAGGCTTTGGCCGAGGACGCACCGGAACAGACCCCGCCCGTGGCGGGAATTTTGGAGAATCCCAAGGAGGCCTCGTTTCCCGGGAAGCGCCGCGATATGGCAAAAGACCTGGAAACACGGGGCTGCCCGGTGTGCAACGCGGTTTCCAAGGCGGCCGCGGACTTCTTCATGCAATGGCAATATGACTTCTGTGCCAGGGAACAGGTCCAGGAATGGTATGCCGCCCGCCTGGGGTTCTGTCCGCTGCACACGTGGCAACTGGAGGCGGTGGCCTCCCCGCAGGGGATCAGCCGGGGGTATCCCCTTCTCGCGGAACGCCTCTCGCGGGATCTCGCACGATTGGCCGAGGACGCGGTTCACAAAACGCCGGACGTTTTCCCGCTGGTTCAAACGCCGGAAACATGCCGTGTTTGCCAAGAACTTCACGAGTGTGAATCCGGCTATGTGGGGTGGTTGACCGCTTTTCTCACCGGCCCGCAGGAGGGTCTGTTGTATGAAGAATCACACGGGGTGTGCCTGAGGCATTTGGCGATGTTGCTTGAGCGCATCGAATCCCGCGAAACCGCCCGATGCCTTTTGAAGGCGGCCTCGCGCCGCTTCGAAGAGCTTGCGGAAGACATGAAGAGCTACAGCCTGAAATACGATGCGGTCCGGCGAATGTTGCATAACGCGAATGAAGACGACGCCTATCTCCGGGCGCTTATTCACATTGCCGGGGCCAAGAATCTGTTTTTCCCCTGGAGTGTCCTGAAGACCGGATTGCCATCCTGATGTGCACGAAAAAAACCATTGTGTTTCCAGGGATCGTAGTGTATCATAGAAGCTGTCTTATGGGCAGGAAATGGTTTAGGGACAAGACGATTTTCGGTGTGGGCTGATTTTTCCCGTGGGCCATGCGGAAGGCGGCGAGAGTGGCGGGATGAGTGATTGCAGGTAAGGGTGTTTGGGAAAGCCCGTGCCCGGGGATGGTTTGTTTATGAGGGCAGTCAAATGGTGGTGTGGAACGTTTTGGCAGCGGGAGACGTTCTTACGGGTGAGCGGGAACGTTCAACGTGGGAAGGGTGTGGAGTGGGAGGGAGACGGCCGACGTATACGAGAGCAGGGGCGTGTTTTATTTCGGACCTCTGCCCGCGGTATTTTTCGGCTGAAGCGCGTTTGTTTTTTCTTGCCGCAACTCCAGCCCCTTCGATGAAGAGGGGGATGTTTTTTTCTCACGGGGCCACACATTTTCCCGCGAAGCATGCGGTATTTCGGTTTTTGCACGCAACCAAGGTAGGAGAACCTTGTCATGAGGGCTTTTGTCACATTTAGAGTGGTGATCATGGTGATTTGTCTGGGCGTTTTCGCCGG